>JAVEWB010000265.1:0-3961 GCA_034004765.1 Anaerolineae bacterium | reverse complement strand
GAATCGCCGCCACCACAGGCCGGATATTAATCAAGCCAACAGGCGTAGGGGCTTCATCGCGAATGCTCATGCGCTCTTTAACCACCCGCTCCATGCGCACCAGCCCCACCCGAATCTTAGCCTGCACCAACTCCCCGACCGTCTTCACCCGGCGATTTCCCAGGTGATCCATATCATCAGGGCCCACAACGCCGTTGTTGATATAAATCATGCGCTGCGACAGCGCGACCAAGTCCTCTTTGGTGACCGTGCGAACCGACATCGGGACATTGAGCCCCATACGCTGATTCAGCTTATACCGCCCCACTCGCTGCAGGTTATACCGCTGCGAATCAAAGACCTGCGAAACCAGATATTCCTGCGCATTCTCCAAAGTAGGCGGATCCCCAGGACGCATCCGGCGATAGAATTCGATCAGTGCTTCCTGCGCAAGCGTCCGTCCGGGCTTGGGATTCCAGGCAGGCTCCTGGCGGATCGTCGTGGCGGTCCAGGGATGATCGGGGTCATTATCAGCTTCACCCAGAAGGGCGAAGATCTCCTCATCCGTACCCTCAGTGAGAATATTGCTATGGAGTTCGTCGTCGACTGCCGCCAGCGCGCGCAGGAAAATTGTCAGGGGTACGGTGCGCTTGCGGTTGAAACGGAGCGTGAGATACCCGGATTTACGGGTCTCGAACTCCATCCACGCGCCGCGATCGGGGATCAGCTTAGCTGTAGCCAGCCGCCGCCCGCCTTCTTCATCCACCCCAAAGTAGACGCCAGGAGAGCGAATCAACTGACTTACCACCACGCGCTCCGTACCGTTGATGATGAAAGTACCATTCTCCGTCATCAACGGCATGTCACCCAGGAAAATCTCCTGCTTGACAATCTCGCTGGTCTCGCGATTGACCAACGCTACATCCACATAGATGGGGATGGCGTAGGTCAGGTCACGATCCAGACACTCGTCTTGCGAATGTTTGGGCTCGCCGAAGCGATACCCCAAATCGAACTGTGCTTCCTCAGCCTTACTTCCAGGGAAATAAAGGCTCAACAACCCATTGTAGCTCTCAATAGGTGAGATCTCATCAAACAGCTCATAGAGTCCTTCGCCCTGCAACCAGCGATAAGACTCCAACTGGACCTCAACCAGTCCAGGCAATGGCAAAGCGCTGGAAATACGTGCATATGATTTCACGCCCAGGTCAGTTACTGACATCCTGACTTTTCCTCCCGGAGCCCCTTACAGACATTTACCCAAGATAAAAACAATAAAGCCTTCTACCATAAACAAGACACGTTACCGTCTCTGGATTGCACTCAGAGACGGTAAAGCCCAGGCTTGAATGTGGTCAAAGACGCCGAAAACCAGCGAGGCAAATCCAGCCCCTTTAGTATTAAGCTCATACCCGAACAGACATTATACCACGCATCCGTTTCACGTCAAAAACGGATGGCAGCGTCAATCGCCAGCTTGTACAAGCTAACGGTTGATCCATATGAATGGAACCTACCCCAAAAGCTGTGACTAGGCCGGTGCAGCCGCCTCAGCATAGACCCCGCGGTACTCGGCAGGAAGCAGCCCCGCAATACGCTGCATGATCAGGTCGGTCGCAGCTTGCAGTTCCTCAGAAGTCAACTTCCCTTCTTTAGGCAGCCGGAAAGGCTCTCCATACACGACCTGCAGGTGCGGACGCCGTAAGTGTCCCATGTCCTCCCACAGCCGCTCCGTCCCTGCTATGCCCACGGGCACAATCAGGATCCCCAAACGCGCTGCCAGGAAGGCTACACCCGGCTTTCCCTCTTGAAGCGTGCGCGTGCGCGAGCGTGTGCCCTCGGGTGCTACCCCCAACACGTCACCACGCTTCAAGACTTCCAGCGAGGCCACAAGTGCATCGCGATCGAACTCGGTGCGCCGCACCCAAATCGCGTCGGCCATATCCATAAGCCAGCGGAAGAACGGGTACGCCTGGTACTTGGTAGCCACCATCGCATAGACCTTGCGCGGGCAGGTAATTCCCAGCAAAGGCGTATCCAGACGGCTCAAATGGTTCGTCGCCAGAATAAAAGCACCATCCTGGGGTACGTTTTCCACACCCGCTACATCGATGTCACTGATCAAACGAAAACAGAACTTGAGCACTTTAATCAGTCGTTGATATTTTTCCATCATTCCACCTTAACTCTTTGAACTTCCCCAGGCCAAAACCTTAAAGGATTCCGGAGCCTTCCCCCCTTGAGGAATCAGCAACACTGCAAACTCAGCACGTTCTCCCGCGACCAGGATGCGTCCCTCCTCCAACTCCGTTTCGCGGTAGCCCATCACCAGTCCTTCCTTATTATAAAGCACCGCTACCACCTGAACCCGCTCTACAGATCCCCCCGTTTCATTGACGACCTGCCCCGCGACGCGATACTGCGGGCCGGAGACAGACCCTTCCACCGCGACTGCAGTCAGTGGCACAAAATTTGCCGTGGCTGGGTTCATAGCCTCTGCACGGAGCACCTGCACCGTCACATCGACTGCCGTATCAGGCGGATCTCGAAAGAGAACGGAAAAGGGCGCCCGCTCTCCCGGAGCCAGATAATCAGCGGCCACCAGTGCAATACCCGAAACCAGTGGCGCCCCACTTGCATCCACCAGGACTGCTTGAACCTGCATGTTGGTCGTAGCGCCGTCCGTACGGTTGATCACTTCCCCCATGCACAGAAATCCGCCTACGGGTGTGCGGGAAAGCGAAATCCCGGCTAATTCCATCGACAACGGCGTTGGCGTTGGCAAAATGACGCTGTCGGATCCCACAGCCTGAATCTCAGGAGCATCTTCCTCGCCCAGAGGGATAATCAGCGCCTGTCCGATGCTCAAGTACTGCGAGTCATCCAACCCATTGGCCGCTTGCAGCGCATCCAACGAGATACCGTACTCCAGCGCTATACCCAGCAAGGTGTCTCCCGACTGAACGGTATAGAAGACCGGGGTCGGCGTGGGAGAAGGGGTCAGCGTCGGTGTGGGTGGAAGGGGAGTAAAAAAAGCAGCCGCGGTTCCGGTAGGCGTCGAAGCACCCTCTCCTGCCAGTTGCGCTGTGGGGGACGGTGCGGCGGAGGGAGGCGTGATGAGCGTACCGCACCCTGTCGCCATGACCAGGAGCGCAGCCAGTCCCGCCTGCCGCCAGATAGACCTTACTGTCGCTTGCCTTCCCACAGCACGAAATTATACCATAAGTCTCTGTTAAAATCAGGAAGAGGGCTGGTGTAAAAAGAAGACCCCAAAGGTTCAAGAAGCCCTTTGGGGTCTTCCCTTACGACAGGCCGGCGAGCATGCTCACTTTGCGGAAGTGGTAGCCATAGACCGCCAGCGTGATGGCCAGGGGGAACTTCTTCGGACAGCGAAACAGCGTCCAGAAAAAGAGCTTCCAGTAGTAGAGCCGTTCTGCACCTCTGATCCCCAGACGATACACCGAGCGGAAGAGCGCCATAATCTCCCTGCCGCCGAAGCGCATGCGCGAGTCCGTAGGGGGCGTGTACTCCCTTAGGAAGGTCTTGATCCGCTCATAGAAAAGCTTGGGGGAGTAAATCTGATCCAGGATCTGCTGATATCCCTGCCGCAGCGTGTCCAATCCCATCTTGGGGATGATGTTCGTCGAGCCGTCGGCGTTGTCCCCCGACATCTGCCGGAGCAGCCGCCCCTCCCCCTTCAGCCGCTCGTAGAGCGGCGTCCCGGTAGGGGCCTGCAGCAGCCCCACCATCGCTGTGACAATCCCGCTCTTCTGGATGAAGTCGATCTGCCGCTGGAAAATGGAAGGCTTATCGCTGTCAAAACCCACGATGAAGCCCCCCATCACCTGTAAGCCCTTGCGCTGCAGGCGCTTCACGCTCTCCACCAGATCCCGCTTTGTGTTCTGAACTTTGCGGCACTCCGACAGGCTTTCCTCGTCCGGCGTTTCGATCCCCACAAAGACGGAGACAAAGCCGGCCTGCA
>JAVEWB010000264.1:0-3962 GCA_034004765.1 Anaerolineae bacterium | reverse complement strand
CGCCTCTTCACCCCAAGGCGGCAAAGGGCGTTATTTCGAGGAGCAGTGCCGCAGTCTGCCCGACGTGACGTTCCACGCCTTCGATTTCACCCCCACCCCCGCGGATTTCGAATCCATGACACTCACAGGACTGATCAACCGGCTGCGGCAGTATATCGTGGATCATCGACTGACAGACGTCAGGCTCATCGGGAGTTCTTTGGGCGGGCTGGTAGCCCTGCAGTATGCGCATCTTTTCGGCGGCGTCGGGAAGATGCTCCTGCTGGCTCCCGCGGTCGCCTATCAGCCGGAGTGGATTGATGAAGCGGTCCTGCAGCAGTGGAAAGAAAGCGGCAGCCGGGACGTCTTTCACTACGCCTTCAACACGCTTCTGCCCCTCTGGTATACCTATCACCTCGACGGGCAGCACTACGCGGAGCCCGTCCCGCCGGCAACTCCGACGCTGATCATCCACGGGGAGCAGGACGAGGTGGTATCGGTGGCACACAGCCGCGCCTATGTGAAACGCTTCCCCGACAGCACCCGCCTGATCGTCGTCGACTCCGACCACCGGCTGCAAGATCAACTCCCGCTGATTTGGGAGCACGTTCAGACGTTTTTACTGGGGTAAGCTATGGTCATCACAAAAGAGCTGCACCTGCACACACAGGGCCATACAGATGTCCACGACATCACCGCGCAAGTCGCCCAGGCGGTGTACGATTCGGGAGTGAAGGCAGGGATCGTCACCCTCTTCTGCCCCGGCTCGACCGGCGGACTGACGACGATCGAATACGAGGGCGGGGTCGTCGCCGACCTGCAGCAGATCCTGAACGAGATTGCGCCCCCTGACCGCGACTACCGCCACCATCAGCAGTGGGGGGACGACAACGGCAGCGCACACCTTCGCGCCGCCCTGATCGGCCCTTCCCTGACCGTCCCCTTCGTCGAACGGCAGCTTACCTTAGGAATGTGGCAGCAGATCGTCTTCCTGGACTTCGACACGCGCTCCCGCACGCGGAAGATCGTTGTGCAGATTATAGGAGAATAAGGAATTAGGAATGAGGACAAAACCACTTGCTCTCCATGAATCTCAGGGTTATAATGTAAGTACAACGTAAGCATGAAAGCAAGAGGATATAAAATGGGACGGAAAATTTTTCGAAGTGGGAACAGCACTGTCGTCTCTCTGCCGACGGAGGTATTGGAAATTCTACAAATAGCCCCCGGAGATGAGGTCACAGTCATAGCTGAGCCGGAACACCGCCGGATTGTCATCACCCCCATAGAGACAAATCTACCAGGCGTCAGGCAGGATTTCCTGGAGCAGGTAGATCGCTTCATCGACCGCTATCGTCCTGCCCTCGACAAATTAGCACACGAATAAGCGATGGACTATTTAACGCCTGCCGAGATCATCGTTCTTCATGCGCGGCTCATTCAGCGCACCGGAGGCGGCGAGGGGATCATAAGCCTGAGCATGTTGGAAGCGGCAACTTCGCGTCCACAAGCCATCTTTGGAGGATTGGATCTCTATCCCACTTTATGGGACAAAGCTGCTGCGCTGATGGAGTCTCTTATCCAAAATCATCCCTTTGTCGATGGGAATAAGCGTGTAGGGTTGGTAGCTGGGGGCTTGTTCCTGGAACGCAATGGCTATACCCTGACCGCCGACAACACAGAAGCCCTCACTTTCACGTTGCAAGTAGCTCAAAGTATCCTCAAACGCGAAGCCATGGCGCAGTGGCTGCAAGCCCACAGTGCGCCAAGCGGATCGTGAATATACAAGCACATGAAGCCCAGGGCGATTGCATCTAAACTGTTTCTCGGCGATGGCATCACCCTGAGCCTGTCTTGAGCGAAACGAAAGGCCAGCAAAAGGTCTCGGAGATTCTTCGCTGTCGTGGCTTTCTAAGAGGGTGCTCCGTTGAAGCCGCTCAGAATGACGGTCTTGAGATAAGATGCAATTGCCCTGCATAGAAGCCAATCTTCGATTTACTTCTAGCAAAAAGTCCCTATACTGTTTATAAGTCGGACACTCGATAAGAGCACCAGTCCAATTGTGCTGGCATAAAAAGAGGTAATGTGGGATGATTTACACGCCATTTATCTGGCCGCTCTTGATTGCCGCGGCCCTGATGGCTGGCATCGCCCTGTACGCATTCCGATTTTGGGACGTGCCTGCCGCCCGGTCCTTCAGCCTGTTGATGGGGTTGGCCTCGCTGTGGGCGCTCATCTACGCGATCAACATCTCCGTGACAGTACTGCCCTTAAGAATTTTCTTGACGCTGCTGGTCTACGTGCCTATGCCGTTCAATGCTCCAGTGATCCTGATCCTGGCACTCGAATATACCGGCTACACCCCGCGACTTGCACAGCAGCGACTATGGCCGCTCTTCGTTGTACCGGTGATCACAGGGCTCCTCTCGTTGACCAGTAACTATCACACGCTTTTCCTCTATGACTTTCGATGGGACTTGTCGGGACCTTTTCCGGTCCTGTTGTGTACCGAAGGCCCCTGGTATTGGGTCCACATTATCTACAGGCTGGCACTGCTCCTGATTGCCTGTGGGGTGCTGGTGTCCTCACTCCGCGCCCGTCCGCTGCACGTTCGGAATACGATCTTGATCGCCCTGGGCATCGTCATCCCGATGTCCGCCGATATCCTTTTTCATGCAGGGATCACACCTATCCTCGGCTACAATTTCACCCCCACAATGTTAGTCTTCACCGGCCTTCTCTACCTCTGGGCATTGTTGTACTTCCATCTGTTCGACGTAGTACCCGTAGCACGGTACACCATCGTCGAAGCCATGGATGACCTGGTTATCGTACTGGACAACCGCGGGCACATCGTGGACTTCAACCACGCCGCGCAAGAAGCCTGCGGGCTCACACCACTTACCATCGGCGCGACGTTGGCGACCCTTCCGCCGGCGTGGGCTAAAGCACTACAACGCGGCTCCAACCCCACCCTATCCCAGCAGGAAGTCACGCTTGATGTCGGTACCGGCCAGCGCATGTACACCGTAACTTCTTCGCCCATTCAAGACAAACGCGATCTTACGTTGGGGCACCTGTTCCTTCTGCACGACATTACGGCATTCAAGCAGATCGAACAGGAGCTGGCCAATACCAAGACGATGCTGGAAGCCACGTTCGCGCAAACACCCATTCCCATGGCACTGATCAGTTCACCCGACAACGTGATTCGAATCACAAACCCTGCAATCGCTGCCTATCTCGGCATTCAAGATGAGCCGAGCCGGGTCGGCACACAGATGATCGACCTGCTGCACACGCGTTCGTGGAGCGACGTCGATGCACAAGGCAATGAGGTGCCACCTCAGCAAGCGCCAGTTACGCTCGCCTTGAGAGGCATCGCAACCCGCAATCTTGAGATGGGCGTGGTGCGCAAAGATGGCACCCGACGGTGGACCCTGGCCAGTACCGTGCCAATCTATAATCAAGAGGGCGAACAGATCGCCGTGCATCTTGCCTTTCCCGATATCACCGAGCGCAAGGAGGCAGAGGCCAAGCTGCGGCAGCTCTCCCGTGCCGTCGAGCAAAGCGCCAGCACCATTGTGATCACCGACCTGGAGGGAACAATCGAATATGTGAATCCCGCCTTTACACGGATCACCGGCTATACCCCTGAGGAAACCATCGGTAAAAATCCCCGCGTGCTCAAATCGGGCAAACATTCACGCGAATTCTACAAGAAGCTGTGGGAGACTATCCTTTCCGGCCATGAGTGGCAGGGCGAATTCCTCAATCGCAAAAAGAACGGCGACCTCTATTGGGAGCACGCCTCGATTTCTCCGGTTACCGATCCCAGTGGGAAGATTACGAACTTCGTTGCCGTGAAAGAGGACATCACCGCTCGCAAGCAGGCAGAGGAGACACTGCGGCGCTACGCCACCGAACTGGAAACACGCAATCAAGAGTTGGATGCCTTCGCCCACACCGTGGCCCACGATCTC
>JAVEWB010000263.1:0-3966 GCA_034004765.1 Anaerolineae bacterium | reverse complement strand
TGGAACCTGCCCAAGTGCACGCTATTTGTGAGATCATTCGCGCGCAGGTGTGATTGTGTCGTTGAGGGCGCGGTTTCTCAATGAACACAGCGCGGACTTTGAAGTCCGCGCTGTGTGATATCTGTACTCCGTCAATCGGAATCGTGCGACATTTCGCCAAGGCCCAATTGCTCCTTCAAGCGGGTGAGCCAGGACTTTTTTTGGATCGGGGCATCTTCTTCTGAGGAACGTACGTTGCGCACACGCTCCACGGCCCGACGCAACTTTTGCATCTTAACCGCGAGACTCTCTTTTTGCTTTTCCTGATCTTCTTCCGCCATACTCCCCCCCCTCTTCCTGAGTACGCAGACTGCGTTCTTTATCGAGGCCAGTCCGTACTTCTGGATACTTCCATTGTACTGCGATTCTTTGATCTAGGCAACAGATGTGCGCTTCATATGCGTTACAACAATGAATAGGCTTGGTTGCAATCTGATCAGTCGTGCTGCCTAATCTTCGTCTTGGTCGTCGATGAATTCCTGTGCCTGTTCGGGTTTGGAACCGAACATATAGCCGACGCCGCGCACGTTGAGAATGTACCGTGGACGTGCGGGGTCAGGTTCGAGTTTGCTTCGCAGGCGGCGGATGTGCACCCGCACGATCGAGCGGGCCCCCCAGGCGTCCGCTTCGTATCCCTGAGCGCACTGGACCAGATCCTGAGGTGTGCAAACCTGATCGACGCGTTTCATCAGACATTCCAACAGGCGAAATTCTGTGGGGGTCAGGTCGACACGGTGACCTTTCAGCGTGACCAGATGTTTGGCCTGGTCCAGCGTGACCTCGCCAATTTGCAGGAAGCGGTTTTCCACGACGGGCTCCGGCTCACTTACGCCATCCTCGGTCTCCATCAGCTCTCGCACTGTAGTCTGGAGTTGTTCTACCAGACCCCGCCGATGCCGGTCCTTGTCCAGTTCCGCCAAGCCGTGCCGCACCGTTGCCAGGATCTCATCAACCGGACAGGGTTTGAGCAGGTAGTCGTAGGCCCCTTTGCGCATAGCCTGGATAGCGGTCTCCAGGGTGCCATATCCGGTGATAAGGATCGCTACTGTGTCCGGGTTGGCTTTGTGGATGGTATCCAATACCTGGATTCCATCCAGACCGGGGAGCCTTAGATCGAGGATCACCATGTCGAAAGGGGCTTCTTTCTGTACAATGGCGAGAGCTTCTTCTCCGGAAGAGGCCAGCATGACCCGGTACCCTTCGAGGCGCAAGACCTCGCCCAGCGTGATGCGCTCGGCGGCTTCATCATCAACGACTAAAATCCGTGTTTCTGCCATCAGGACTCCTCTTTATGTCGGGGTAGACGGACGATGAAGGTGGCCCCCCCACCTGGGGGGCTCTCAACCTCAATTTGTCCTCCGTGTCGTTCCACAATGCCAAAACTGATTGCCAGGCCCAGACCTGTTCCGGTTGGTTTGGTAGTGTGAAAGGGCTCGAAGAGATGTTCGCGCACTTCAGGTGGAATGCCTACCCCGCTATCCCGGAATGCAGTCACGACCTGGTCGCGCTCGGCATGATAGGCCGTGCCGATCCAAAATTGTCCACCCTCTTCCATCGCCTCCACGGCATTGATAATAACATTGAGGAAGACTTGGGTCAACTGATTGCGGGAGCCGCGCACTGTAGGAAGTTCGTTGGAGAGCCGGGCGGTGACCTGAATTTTTGCCTGTTCCAGCCGTTTGTTGGCGATGGCTAGCGCATCGTTAACTGCCTGGTTGACGTCCAGGGATTCCATGATGCTGGAGGCCGGGCGGTAGAAATCCAACATCCGGCGCACAATGTGGACCAGACGTTCCACCTCTTGCTGTGCCATCTGCAGGTAGTATTCGCGCTTGGTCGTATCGACATTGGGATGTATGGCCAGGTGCATGCTGTTCTGGATGGCCTGGAGGGGGTTATTGATTTCGTGCGCGATGGAAGCGGCCAGCCGTCCTACGGCAGCCATCTTCTCGGCCTGCACCAGTTGGTTCTGCGAGCGCTCCAATTCTTCTGCAAAGGCGGAGAGGTCGCCATAGAGACGGGCATTCTCCACTGCCACCGAGACCGTGGTGGCTACATGTTCCAGCAGCGGCAGGTGATCCCGGTTCAGTGTTCCCGCATTTCCCAGAACGATGAGCAGCCCGACCGGTTCCTCGTGGATCAAGAGCGGGACATAGAGCAGGTCCATCTGTGGAGTATCCAGCGCCTGATTCCAGAAGCCGCCTTCGACCTCAGTCTCCAGGATGGGGGAGCCTTGTTCCAATGCTTTTGCGGCAGCGCCCTCGATCGCTGGGATGACCCGTCCTTCCAACCAGGTTCCCTCCGGCGTACGTGAACCACGGATGACCCATTCGCCTGCGTCTTCGTCATTGAGCACGAAGACCAGCGCTTCCACATCCAGCAGGTGCTGCAGCCCTTCTAAGGCTGACGAGAGTACCTGATCGAGGTCCAGGCTTGCGGAAATCATACGGCTCAATTCGTTGAGTGCCGCGAGTTCTTCATTGCGCCGCCGCAGCATCTGCTCGGAACGGCGAACGCGCAGGACGGCATTGATGCGAGCCAGAAGTTCCTGGGGATCGAAGGGTTTGGTAATATAGTCATCTGCCCCCATTTGTAGGCCGCGGGCTTTGTTGTGGACTTCTCCCACACCGGTTACCAGGATGACCGGCACTTGCTGTAAGAGGAGATCGGACTTCATCTGCTGCAGGATGCGAAAACCATCTGCCCCGGGCATGACGACGTCAAGCAGCATGGCATCGACCACGTTTTTGTTCTGCAGCTCCTGTCTGAGGACGCTCAGTCCCTCTTCCCCACTCTGGGCAATCAGAACCTCACAGGGCACCAGGCTCAGGATCTCTTGAACAAAAGCGATCATTTCCAGATCATCATCAACAACTAATACCCGCGGGTCAGTCATACATCTCCTGGGGCAGAAAGGCCTGTGTGCTTCGTGCGTTTTCTGCCATGTTGCAGCTTTCTCGTCACGGTCTATAACTTCCCTAATAAATTATATCTTGTTTTATCCAAATTGTAAATTTTGTTTAAGCAAGCGCCTGTCCCTTTGACTATCTCTATTGAAGCCTATGGGAAGATCGGGAGCGGGTCACCGAGAACCGGCAGCGGGTGTGCGACGTAGAGGTCCCACCAGGAGCGCCAGAGGGCGGGGACTTCGCGCAGCCAATACCGGCGGATGTGCACATAGGGAACGCGGTCGGCGCTGTATCCTTCCGCATCGATCCCGAGCGCATGGCAGGTGTTGAGCGCGCGCGGCAGGTGATAGCGCTGTGTGACCAGGATTGCTTCCTGCACCTGGAAGATAGCACGCGCTCGATAGCAGGTATCGTAAGTGCGCCGCCCGGCATAGTCCAGGATGATGTCCTCGCGGGGTATGCCCTGGATCATGGCGTACTCCAACATCTTTGCGGGCTCACTGTAATCCACGAAGCGGTTGTCGCCGCTGAAGAGGAGCTTCTCCACGCGCTGGGCTCTGTAGAGCTCAATTGCGGCATCCAGCCGGTCTCTCAGGATGTCGCTGAGTGCACCGCTGGGCCAGTAGCCGGCCCCGAAAACGATGGCCACGCGGCGTTTGGCGGGCATGTCGGGCGTCATGTGCATCATGGCATGATACCGCCCGGTCATGGTCCAGAGGGTCCAAGTGGCAATGCCAAAGGCGATCAGCAAGGGGAAGCGCGCTTTGGGGAGGAGTTTCTTGAGCAGATCCCGTATTTTAGTGTGGCTCATTTATGGAAGAGCACCCCCCAGGGTTTGAACTGTTGTGGTATCGGCGCCCCAGAGCAGCCAGACCCGCGATCCGCGCCGTTGCAGCAGCGCCGCCCCCCAGCGGCTTGTCCACCATTTGCCCGGTGAGAGTTTCGCGGGCACGGTCGGATTTGGGCGCAGTTCACGGATGCGGCCCGGCATCAACGCCTCCATCTGTGTAGCAAAGGC
>JAVEWB010000262.1:0-3969 GCA_034004765.1 Anaerolineae bacterium | reverse complement strand
CGTGTGCTCTTCCGATCTGAGCTTCCTGGCACGTAGGCCGTATGCAACGGCAGTGGGTCGGAGAGCGTCACGCCGGAGGCCTTGACCTGACCGATGTTGGAGACCAGAATCGTATAGGTCAGGACATCGCCCGGAACAACCGGCTCGTGGTCCGCACTCTTACTCACTGTAAGCAGCGGTGCGACCTCGTCGAAGCCCATGTCCCAACCGCCAACCAGCGGGCGATTCTCCCCATCGTAGTCTTCCGTGGGAAGTCCTGTGCCACTGTTGGTCCCGGCATCGATCACCGGCGACGCCTGACTGAGATGATACTGCTCCACCAGATCCCCCATGCTGAGGAACACCGGATCGACGTACAGGTTCTGCGCGCCCATCGTACCAACCGTCTCTGGCGCAGTGTTGCCCCAGATATCATTATAGTTCGCAGTACCGGCGTCACGTCGGATACCCCCTCCCTGATTGGCAATCGTGGCCGTATTATAGGCTACGACATTGTTGAGCGCGTAGACAGTCCCACCCTGAAGGTAAAGGCCACCGCCGCGGGCAGCAGCGTTCCCCACAAGGGTATTATTGATTATGTGCACGCCATTAGCCGTATTGGCGTTCACATTCATGCCGCCACCGTAAGCGCCATAAGTTGGGTGGCAGCTTCCGGACGTATTACTAATGATCAAGTTATTGCGAACCACCACCTCATTCTTTTCCCAAGCGTCGATGCCACCGCCTTCGCACCAATCTGGACCCTGAATGTAGTTGGCGTAGATCACACTCTGCTCAATCAACAAGGCTGTACCATTAGAGGCAAAGCCAATGCCACCGCCGCCCGCATACCCATCACCGAGATCATTGCGGTTGCCCGCGATCCAACACTCTCGGATCTCGGCCGTGGTAGCGCCGGCAAAGCCAATCCCGGCACCGCTTTTAAGCTGATTGTTACCAGTACCGGTAAGTGTGTTGGTCATGATAGAGCTGGATTCAATCACCGGGGCGCCGGCCAGAATGGCAATTCCACCCCCAGCGCCGGCATTAGCACCGGTCGCCGTATTCTCGTAAATCTGGGAGTTCACAATCCGCGGAGATCCTGCCATAATGTAGATACCCGCACCGCGCACCTGCCCACTGCCCGTTGCAGTCACCGCATTGCTGTAGACCTGCGTGTTCTCGATCAGGTGATTTCCCTGCTGAATGGTCAGGCCCGCACCAAAAGCAAGCTGGTTGTTCGCCGGTGCATGCCGATTGTAACGCAGTATGCTGTCTGTGACGGTCACAGGGTTCGCCGTGTTCAGCGTCAGCGCGTGCTGCGCGTACTCGATGGTGACGCCATTCAGGCTGCCGGTGCTCCCGGCGGCATAGGTCACACCCTGCCAGGCACCCGGCGTCCCAGAAGCCGACGTGAACACCACCGGCCCGTCCGTGTGCAGATCACCGGTCACCGCGATCCCCCTGCTATTGGACACCAGGATCGTGGTGTTGGGCGCAATGGTGATCTCAACACCGGCATTGATCGCCACGCTGTTTGTCGCGGAGATCACGCCAGGTCCCCAGGTTCCATTTACCGTCTGCGTCGCCTGAATGGTCCCCCCATCGGGGACATCCTCGGCCAGCACGACGTCCGCGCTGGCCATGAACACCAAAGCGGCAATCAGCATCAGCGTGATTGCCAGACCGGACTTTACGACCCTAATCCCATGTTTTTCCGTTGCCATCATGTCCTCCTGATTCCTACCCTACAGAATTCCCACCTATGCTATCGTAAAAATGCCTGCCATTCGCCAAAAGTGAAGTGCCTCATAGAGGCACATCCTATACGCCTATTTCACATGCTATCAGGAGAGGGTTGAAGCTGCGTGGAGAATATATTAAGAAAAGATTAAAACGAGAAGGTTGTACGATGCAGTGGTAATAAAAAACAGACCGCCCAGCAGTGCTGAACGGTCTATGGTTTTCCCAAAGTTAAAAAATCAGCCACGCATTTTGATGCGCAGTTTCCGAAGGAGCACGCCCAGAGGTCCATAGCGGAGGATGCCCGGTGCCCCACCCTCCCCCGGCAGGCGATTGCCGTAGAGATCATAATGCACCAGCTCGGCCAGGGGCTTGCGCGGCGTGGGTTCCGGGTCCTCGGCGGGAAAGCCCAACGTCAGCAGGCCCACCACCTCGCTGGACTCAGGGACCTTGAGCACCGCCCCAATCGCTTTGCGGTCCAGTCCCCCGATCCAGCAGGTCCCCAACCCTAAGGCAGCGGCCTGCAGCATTATCTGGCTGCCCGCAAGGCCAATATCCTCGTGCAAGAAGGTCCGGTAGATGCGATTCTTCGCGTTGCCGCAGAGCGCAATGATCACCGGAGCCTCTTCCACATGGGCCCACTTCAAGAAGAAGTAAGCGGCATGGTCAGCGACCGCTTTGCGCACTGCCGCATCACGGACGACGACGAACTCCCAGGGCTGGCGGTTGCTGGCCGAAGGAGCCCACCGCCCTGCTTCCAGCACTTGCAGTAGCAGATCGTCCGGCACCGGGTCAGTCGTGTACCGGCGGATGCTGCGCCGCCCCTTGAGCAGCACCATGACAGCTTCCGGTGTGATCATCCCCTCATACTCTGGCATCGAACAGATCCCTCCCCTTGTGTGGCAGCGTTTGCAAGAAGGCTTTGGCCTTCTCATACTCTGCAAAACCACGCTCTGCCCGGCGGAAAGCCGCCGTATGCGCCCGGCGGCGGCCGTTCATCGCCGTGACCCCCAGCGCTTTATGGAGCAGTTCATGGTACATGACAAAATCGAGCACATAGACCGGGATATCAGAGCCGTCCAGCAGCGCACTCACCACAATGGTGTCCGTGAGGTAGTTGTAGTGGCCCAGGGTGCGATAATTAGGGGAACGGCTCCACCTCAGATGCGGAGGTGTGAGGCTCCCGGCGAAGTAGCGCGCGTTCACCCGCGTGAAGACATCGACAAGGTTGACCCAGCGCCCCAAAGGCTCGTCCACATCCGAGATCGGTGTCTCCAGTGCCTGAACCAACCCGACGAACGGCGCAGAGACGCTGTAGGCCCGCACCTTTTCCCTATCTGCCGCACTACGCCCATCCAAGGCGGACAGCAGCAAAGCCGTAAGCACTGCCGGCGGGGCTCCCACAAACCCCTCGTGGAGCGTCACTTGGATCAGGTCCGATTGCGAGGTGACGCGATAGAGGAACGAGGTATAAAAGAACTCCAGGTGCAGGGGGGCCTTCTGTAAAGCAGCCGGCAGCGACTTACGAGCAGGCAAAGCCCGTGCCCCTGCCACTGCCGCTCCGAGTGCGGTCAGATGCTGTACCAGAGGCTCCGGCTCACTCAGGAACTTCAACCACTGGTAGGCACGCCGGCTAGGTGTGGGAAGCTGGCCGGGCAGGCCCTCCTGCTCCCGACAAAGGGCTTCGATTTTGACCACAGTCTCACGAATCGAGGACAAATGCTCGGCTACCCGTGGATGATCCGCCGTGGGGGGGCGCTCTAGCCCCGCTACCAACTGGGCAAAGCTGAGCTGAGTCTTATTGCAGAACGTCATCACTCCCAGAATACGAGGCCCGGTCTCATCCTGTGCCGTCACCCTGACCCTCCCGCAGCTCCATCCTGAAGCAGAGACCTGATCTGTGCAAAGACCGCATCGAACATCTCTAACGTCAGGCGGCCCGTCTGCGTGTTCTGACGGCTGGGATGATAGGAAACTGCCAGCAAGGGCAGCCCTTCCCCCAGAGGATAGCAAGCGCCGTGGCGGAACTCCAGCGGGGGAAGCGTGTATCCCTGTTCACGGAAGAGCCCCAGAACGCAATCGAAAGCGATGCGTCCCAGCACCAGCACCACCTGCACGCACGACAACAAGGCCATCTCCTGAACGAGAAATGGGAGGCAAGCAGCGAGCTCCTGAGGGGTAGGCTTATTTTGCGGGGGTGCACAACGCGCTGCTGCAGTGATGAAAACATCATGGAGTTCCAGCCCA
>JAVEWB010000261.1:0-3987 GCA_034004765.1 Anaerolineae bacterium | reverse complement strand
ACTCGCCGTTTTTCTCGTCGCGGAGCATGTTCATGAAGGCGCTGTTGTAGACGCGATGCATGCCCAAGGTGCGGACGAAGTATCCTTCCATCATCCAGAAGGCCTCGGCTAAGAGTAGCGTATCGGGCGCTTCCTGGGCCACGCGATCCACCACCTCGCGCCAGAACTCCTTCGGGAAGACCTCGTCGAACTGTGCCTTGGTCATGCCCTGACCGGCTCGTGAGGCGATGTCCCCCCCTGTGCCGGGCTCCGGGAACCACAGTCGCTGGTAATGCTTCTTGGCTAAGGTCATCGCCGCGTCGAACCGGATGATCGGTGAACGCCGGGCGACTTCCAAGATGGTCTGGATGACCGCCTCGCGTATCTCCGGCTTGAGGTAGTTGAGCTGCGCGGTATCGTTCCACGGCATGCTCGTCCCATCGTTGCCGTGGTAGATGTATTTCGTGTCGCCGGTCCAATGATCGACCCGTTTGAAGACCACCGCTGCATCCGATCGCGTGTAGTAGTGGTCCTCGAGGTAGATGCCGACGCGAGGATCGCTGCAGAGATCCTCGCCGTTGAAGGTGTAGGCGGGGAAGGGGCTGTAGTCCAGGCTGACGAACCACTCCGGGTGGGAGATGACCCAATCGGAGTCGATTCCCATGTGGTTGGGCACCATGTCGCTCCCCATGCGGATGCCGCGCTGCCAGGCGCGGGCTTTGAGGTTTGCGAAGGCTTCCTCGCCGCCCAGATCATCCGCGATGTGGTAGCTGTGCAGGGAGTAGGCCGAGGCCACGGCCTCGGGGTTGCCCATGATCTGTTTGATGCGCCGGGAGGCTTCGCTGCGCTGCCACAGCCCGATGAGCCACAGCCCGGTGAAGCCCCAATGGGCCAGCCGGTCCAATTCCGCATCGGGGATCTCGTCCAGCCGATTGATGGGACGTTCGTAGGCTTTGGAAAGCTGGTCCAGCCAGACGTAGACGTTCTTGGCCATCATTACCAGGCGCGGCATCCAGTCGCTGTCGGGGCTGAACCGTTCCGCTTCCACTTCCAGTCCGCCGAATTCATAGGCGCGGGTGGCCTCAGGTCCGGGGCCGAAGCCGAAGAACAGCTTCCCCTCTTCGCTGATGAAGTCCAGGCTGCTCAGCAGCCGGTAGAGGTATTTTCCCAGGAGGGTGGCCCAGCGCGTGCGGATGTACTCCAGTTGCCCTTGTAGTGAATGGGGCACCTGAATGGCCGGCGTCCGTAGCATGTCGACGAGGTTCTGTCCTTCCGGCCCAAAGCGCGGCTGGGTTTCGAAGAAGTCGTGCAGGGCGGTGACGATGGGAAGGTACGCGGTGGTCTGTTTTAGCTCGGTGCCGTCGAAAAGCTCAAGGTACGGCGCGACGGCCGGATTTACGTTGGACAGCCAGAGGAGCAGCAGTTCCTCTAAGACGGCCTCGCGGTGCGGTGTGCTCTCTGTCTTGCCTGCCAGGTAGGCGGTGAGTGAGACTTCACCGCGGTACACAGGGAGGGGGGGGAAGGCTTCTGCGAAAGCGGTGAGGGTCTTGTCCACGGCTTCCTTGCCGCATTGGGCCTCCAGATAGGTCAGCGCTTCCGCCATGACTTTGGGGGCGCGCTGCGTCCGGTATAGGCCGACGACGTAGTGCAGGATCTCATCGATCAATCCCAGCGCATTGACCTGGCTCGCGCGCACAGCCTGTTCGGGGAAGGTCACCAGATCGCGTCGCTCGTTCATCTTCTGTGCGAAGATCCGCGCCGCGTGGAAATTGGCAAAGAGGACGTTCCCGTTTAATGCAAAGAGCGCTTCGTCAAATTGATAAAGCTCACGCGCTTTCCGTGAAATATGAAACTCCCGCAGCACACCATCTGACTGAAAGCTGTGGCTCATCCCCTGCCTCCTTTTGTCTCTATCCGAACAATCGCTTTAAGGTGTAAGACACTTATGATAGAAGGATCTGCGGCAAACTCAAGCACCCCGTACAACACGTGATCGCGGAAGCGCGCTGCCCTGGATGCTTATGATATGGGTGTGAAGACGTTGACCACGACGCTGAGAATCATGCTCAATAACAGGATAAAGGTGATGATCATGAAAATCATCTGGGTCTTTTTACTCTTGCGATTCGAACTCATCTTGTACCTCCAAACATTTTCCATCCGGTTATGACGTTTGACGTTTGATGCATGCCTTTTCCCATTCACGCATCACGTTTCACGCCTTCCCAGCTTACCTTTTCCATTATATCATATTCCGATAAACTCCCGAACTTTTTGTACAATCCACGCTTACTTGCTGAGAACTTTCCTGTGCGCGAGTGTTGCTTTTCCTCCGTTGCGTGGTATGATTTTGATTCATGGGGGCCGGCAGGTCGGCATAATGTGGACCTTATGCCTGTGCCGGCCTGTTGTTTATAGGTGCTGCAATTATGAAGTAGAAACAAAATTTTTCTATCACGGATGGCGGGGATTGTGCCCCGCGTGATAAGGAACTACGGAGTCTTGTGATGCGACGAAGCATGCGTTTTCTGGAGTGGCTAATTGTGATCGGATTGCTGGCGCTGTTGGCGTTTGGAGCCCGCGCCATGCAAGAGGGGAACCCGACCCTGGTAGCAGTCCTCTCATCGGGTTTGACGACACCTGGCTCCACACCGACCGTTGTGCCGACGTGGACCCCGACGCCCACACGGACGCCTTCTCCGAGCCCGACGCCGACGCGCACACCGAAGCCCACCATGACGCCGACGCCTGAGACTCCCCACTTACCTTCACCGCCGGTCGTCCTGACCGACACGGGTGTGATTACGGCGGTGCTTCCGCAGCCCACGCCCATGCCGATCATTGGGCAGCCCAAAGGGACGATCAATGTGCTGTTGTTGGGTAGCGATCGCCAGCCTGGAGAAGAGGTGGCGCGGACGGATGTCATGATGATCGCTTCGATCTTTCCGGATATGCCGGCGGTTAGCCTGACTTCGATCCCGCGCGATTATTACGCCTGGATCCCGACCTGGGGATTGGATAAGATCAACACCGCTTATTTACGTGGGGTCAAGCTGAACTACCCTGGCGGTGGCCCCGGGATGGTCAAAGCCACTGTCGAATACAACTTTGGCATTCCGATCCACTACTACGCGATGGTGGATTTCAACAGCTATCGCAGCATCGTAGATGCCGTGGGTGGGGTCGATCTCGTCGTGGAGTGTCCTTTCCACGATACTTTTCCGGACCTGGAAGTGGCTGCCGGGCAGAGCGACATTGATCTGGAACCTGGCCTGCACCACCTGGATGGCAAGCACGCGCTGTGGTACGTCCGCTCGCGTTGGAATACCTCCGACTTCGATCGCCATCGCCGCCAGCAGCAGGTGCTGCGCGCAGTCTTCAGGGCGGGGTTGAGTCAGAACATGATCCCGCGCATCCCGGAGCTGTGGGGAGTGTACCAGGATGAGGTCGCGACCGATATGGGACTGACGGAGTTCGCCTATCTGGGCTCGATTGCCACACGTCTGGACATGGGGGATATCAAGAGCCGCTTCATCCGGGGCGCGAATCTGCTCACGGCGATGACGGCACCCAATGGCGGCGCGGTCCTGGCTCCCAATCACGATACCCTGTACGCCTTCATGAAGGAAGCCATCCAGCCGCCGGTCAGCAGCCGGGCAAGCCAGCGGGCCTACCGCGTCGAGGTGTGGAACGGCACCGGCAACTCTGGGTGGGGTGAGGTCGCGGCGGAGCGGCTGCGTCTGGAGGGCTATGCAGTGACCGCGATCGAGCAGGTCGAGCTGGCACCCAAGACGACGCTGGTGGACTTTATGACGACCAGCAAAGGCTCTCCCTTGCCCAAGCTGGTGGAGCTCTACAAGCTCAAGCCGGAGGACGTGACGAGCGAGCCGACGGAGGGCAGTGCGGTGGAGTTCCGTGTGATCTTAGGACGGAACTACAACCCCTGCGCAGCGACGGTGACCGGCAAGTGGCAGCCCACGCTCACGCCGACGCCGGAAGGGACGCCCG
>JAVEWB010000260.1:0-3999 GCA_034004765.1 Anaerolineae bacterium | reverse complement strand
CAACATCACAACGGCTCCGGCAGCCGCTTCAAGGTCCGCATCCGCACCTACCGCGACTCCCACGCCACCTTCCTCGAAATCAAGCAGAAGACCAACAAGGGCGTCACCGTCAAGAGCCGCCTCCAATCCCCCACCGCCACGACGGACTTCGACGCTCCCGCCGCCGTCTTCCTCTACACCCACTGCCCCTACCAGGCCGAGGAGCTGGAGCCCAAGCTCTGGAACGCTTACTCCCGCATCACCCTCGTCAGCAAGCACACGCCCGAACGCCTCACCTTGGATCTCGGCCTCAGCTTCCAGTGGGACTACGCCAGCGTGGCCCTGCCCGGCGTCGTGATTGCCGAGGTCAAGCGTGAGGGCTTCTCCCTCCGCTCCGATTTCATCGCCCAGATGCGTGCCCTCGGTATCCGCCCCATGAGCTTCAGCAAGTACTGCATCGGCATTGCTTCGCTCTACGATGGCGTCAAGACCAACGCCTTCAAGCCCAAACTGCGCTACGTCAACAAACTCATGCAAGAAAGGATCTTATCATGCCAGACCCGCTTACTTTCGGCCTGACCTTCCTGCTCAACAGTGCCGTCGCCTGGATCATCATCCGCGGCATCTATTACCCGCTGAAACGCGATAAGGGGTATGTCCTCACCTTCTTCACCTTCAATACGCTCATCTTCCTCATCTCCTCCCTCCTCAACGGCGTCGACCTCAGCGTCGGCTTCGGCTTCAGTCTCTTCGCCATCTTCTCCATCCTGCGCTACCGCACCGACCCCATCCCCATCCGCGAGATGACCTACCTCTTCGTCATGATGGCGCTCCCTGTGGTCAATGCCGTCATGGTCAGCCAGAGCAACTACCTCGGCCTGGCGATTGCCAATGGGGCCATCATCCTGGCGCTCTTCATAGCCGAGAAGGAGTGGGGCTTCCACTACACCAGTCAAAAGACCCTCAAGTACGAGCGCATCGAGTTGGTCAAGCCGGAGAACTACCCGCTGCTGTTAGCCGACCTGCGTGAGCGCACCGGGCTGGACATCACCTACTGCGAGGTCGGCAAGCTCGATTTCCTCCAGGATGTCGCCGAGATCAAGATCAGCTACAACGAACCGAAGAGACTTTACGGTAGCGAGCCGCAAGAAGAGACCATGCCTCAGCCCTCTGAGTTCAGCAGCCGGTCAACTCAGGCTTGCACATGGCAAGATATCCTGAGACATCAGGATGCCATCAAATATTAGAAATGGCTACCAGAAGAAAGGTCGATGTACCCATGAAACATAAGGTGTTTTTAATGCTCAGTGTGCTGATACTCTTACTCGCGTCTTGCACTACGCCGTCTGCTCAGGCAACCAAAGAGGATGACACGACCACCGTGCAAGAAGCGGAATCAGGGGATGCACAAGAAACCGTCGAATCCGATGCAGAGGTCGCCCGCCCGGAGGGTTGGAGCGAGGAGAGCCACGGAAAATCTGCCGACCCGGCTTACGACGTCGTCTTTCCGCAGGACGAGGTGAACCGGCTCGATATTACAATCTCCGCCGCCAACTGGGAAGCAATGCTGGAGGATATGACGACGCTGTACGGCGAAGCCGGCACAGGAGATCGGGGTGGCAGCGGGCCGCAAGGCGGTCGCCCCGAAGGGGGTGACTTTGCGCCTCCCGATGGTCTGGCAGCAGGTGAGGTTATGACCGGTACACAGCGCGGCGGACCCGGCGGCAATTTCGCACCTCCAGGCGGTCTGGCCGCGGGCCAGGCCATAACCAATACGCAACGCGGCGGCCCCGGCGGCAACTTTGCCCCGCCCGATGGCCTGGCTGCAGGTGAAATCGTGACCGGTACACAGCGACGCGGGCCGGGAGAACTGGCAGCGGGTCAAGTTCCGACCGATACGCAACGCCGTGGGCCGGGAGGGGGAGGCCCCGGAGGCGGACAGGGAGGGATGCCCGGCAACATGGGAGATAATGATGAGAATCCCATCTGGGTGCCCGTCACCATCGAATTCGAAGATGGAACGTGGACTAACGTCGGACTACGGTTCAAGGGCAACTCATCCCTGCGCTCGACCTGGAGCAGCGGCAACCTGAAGCTGCCCTTACGCCTCAACTTCGACAAGTTCGAGGATGAGAACCCGGAGATCGACGATCAACGCTTCTACGGCTTCAAGGAGCTGACCCTCTCCAGCAACTTCAGCGACGCCTCCTTCCTGCGCGAGAAGATCACTGCCGATATCTTCCGCGAGGCCGGCGTTCCTGCCGCTCAAACCGCCTTCTACGAGGTCTACGTCGACTACGGCGAGGGGCCTGTCTACTTCGGCCTCTACACCATGGTCGAGGTCGTCGAGGACACCATCATCGAGACGCAGTTCGACGATGACAGCGGCAACGTTTACAAGCCCAGTGGGAACGGCGCTACCTTTGCCGAAGGCACCTTCAGCGAGGAGGCCTTCGAGAAACAGACCAACGAAGACGAGGGCGATTGGAGTGACGTCGAGGCACTGTTCGAGGCGCTGCACGCCGAGGTCCGCACCACCGATCCCGAGGCCTGGCGCAGCGGGCTGGAAGCGGTCTTCGACGTCGACGGCTTCCTCAACTGGCTGGCGGTCAACACCGTCGTGCAAAACTGGGATACCTACGGCAGCATGAGCCACAACTACTATCTCTACCACGATCCCACCACCGACCAGCTCACCTGGATCCCCTGGGACAACAACATGGCCCTCTCAGGAGCAGGGAGACAGACAACCGGAGCATTGGATCTGGCGAATGTCAACGCTAACTGGCCGCTGATCCGCTATCTGATGGATGATGAGATCTATCACGCGAAGTACATCACCGATGTGGAAGCCGTCGTCAACGGCGCGTTCGAGCCCGCGAAGATGGAAACGACCTATCGCGAGCTGGCGGCGCTCATCGAGCCCTATGTGCTCAGCGAGAACGCCGAGCACACGACGCTCAAGTCGGAGGAAGCGTTCGCTGGGGCCGTCGAGGAGTTGGTCAAGCACGTCGCCACACGGCACGAAGCTGCGACAGAGTTCGTGGCGAGCCAGGAATAAGGAAGCTTCCCGGGAGCTCAGTCGCTTCCGGGAAGCTGTTTTACCTGCACCACCTGGATCGGATAGGGCAGATCGATCCCCTCACGCTCTGCCGCTGCATCGAGGGCCAGCACAGCGTTGGAGTGGACAGCAAGAAGACCATTGGACTGCTGATCGACCCAGAAACGAGCAGCCAGGATCAACGCGGAGTCCCCCATACTCTCCGCCAGGACGGTCGGTGCGGGCTCCTGCAGAACGCCCGGAACGCTGCGGAGTGCATCGAGGAAAACCTGCATCGCGTGGGCCACGTCCTGTCCATATCCCAGGCCAATCATGATCGTGCGGCGACGCCGGGTAACCTGGCTGTAATTGGTAATGGGGTTCTCGAAGATCTGGTTGTTGGGGATGATCACAACCTCACCATCCCAGGTCTTGATCACGGTGTCACGCATCGTAATGTCGAGCACCGAGCCATCATAGCCGCCCACGGTCACGGCATCGCCGATGGCAAAAGGCTGGCGGACCAGCAGCAGGATGCCAGCCAGGAAATCACGGGAGATATCCTGCAGAGCGAAACCGACGGTGAAGCCGGCTGCCCCCACCCCCGCCAGGAAACCGGTGATGTTGAAGTTGACCTGATCTAGCGCCACCAGTGTGGCAATGGTAAGGATACTCCAGCGCGTCAAACGACAGAGCAACAGCGAGGTCCCGCGATCGGTGCCCCGCGCCTCCAACTCGCGCCGCACGCGACCGGCGAAAAAGCCTGATAGGAATAGCCCGGCAATAAAAGTGACCAGCGCCGCAATCAGGTGCGGGAGAAAGTCCACCGCGTTGACCAACAACGCCTGTAAAGTTTGATCAATCGTCTCCATAATTTTACCTCCGAAGAGAATCCATCAGGCTTATCATACTTGAAAAACCTTGAAACGCATCCAGGTATTGCTCTGAGACAGCAGGTATCGACGGCGCTTTGCACTGGG
>JAVEWB010000259.1:0-4006 GCA_034004765.1 Anaerolineae bacterium | reverse complement strand
AAATTTAAGGGGGTCGAGACACGGCGGTGCGCGTTTTGACCCCCTTTCTCCTTGTCTCAAAAAGGGCATGGTGTGACAAGCGCACTGACCTGTTCCTGTGCTATTCTATATCCGAAAGGGTGATGCTATGCATGCATGGGAAGCAATACAAAAAGCTCTGGATTATATCGAAGCCAACACGTCGGAAGATATCAAGATAGAAACCCTCGCAAAGGTTGCGGCTTTATCACCGTACTATTTTCAACGCCTGTTTGGACGTTTGGTGGAGAAGCCGGTGACCGGCTATGTGAAGTTGCGGAGGTTGGCAAAGGCGTCGGAAGCGCTGAAGGACAAAGAAAAGCGCATCATCGACGTGGCGCTCGATTGTGGATTTTCGGACCATGCCAACTTTACTCGTGCATTCAGGGAAGCCTACGGAATGACGCCGGAGGCGTATCGTAATCACCCGGTCATCCTCAATCAGTTCGTCAAGCCGGACCTGAGCCTGGGCTATGCCACGGTCGATGAAGATGTGCCGTTGATTGCCGACGGCATGGTGGTCGAAGTGACGCGCAGGAAGCTGGACGAACCGCGCACCTTTATCGGGATTACGGGTGAAGTGCCGATCGAAGAACTGACCAAAGGTAAGACCACCGGTGTGGCCACAACCGGCTTGCTGTGGGCTGACTTCCACCGCCAAAAACCGACGATTCCGCACTTACTGCCCGGTGGCAATGAGTTCGGTGTCCTTTGTATGGGCGACGCAAGAGATGGCCGCTGCACTTATCTGGCCGGTGCCGAAGTTGCCGGAACTGTAAAGGCTGAGGGGTATGCTTCCTATACGCTTCCCTGCGGCGAGTACCTTGTCTGCTGCTTCGAGGCGGAAAATTTTGCCGAGCTGATTGGTTCGGCGATTTTCAAAGCCTCCTTATTCATGGATGGCTGGATGGAACAACATGGGCTTAAGGGCGGCAATTTTGCGGCCGAGCTGTACGGCGATGTAGATCCTGATGCCTGCTCTATGGAACTGTGGCTGCCATTGCGCCCAGCGCAAGCGAGGCAAAAAAGGGCGACGGCATGGGAAAGCGCCGATGGGACACAGGAACCGTCACTGGAAGCGCTCGGTGCCTATGTGAACAATCCACTGTGGGAGCAACTGCGCGCCCACGTGGAGGAACAGTATCAGGTAAAGCCCGTGCTCGAATACAGTGGATGCTCCATGCAGCGGGGATGGAACGTGAAGTATAAAAAGGCGGGCCGCACCTTGTGTACGCTGTACCCTATGGAGGGATACTATACAGCCCTCGTGGTCATTGGTGAACGCGAGCGGATGGAAACCGAGTTAGCGCTTCCTTCTTTCACGGAGTATGTACAGCGGTTGTACCAGGAGACAAAGACCGGCATGGGGCAGAAGTGGCTCATGATCGACGTGACCGATGCTGCGATACTGGAGGATGTGAAGCACTGTATCGCCATCCGCAGGGGCAGTAAGAAAACGCTCTGGAGGTAATAGACATGGCAATCATTTCCGGGATCGATCTATTTGAGCAGCCGGAGCAGCACGTGCTGTCTATCCGTACCACCATCCCTTTCACCGCTTACCCGGAAGTCGCCGGGCAGGCCTATGGGAAGCTCATGGCGTATGCGGCGCAAAACGGTCTGCTTTTCTCCGGCGGCCCGTTCGTCTGTTACCATAACGCCGATCTTGAAGCCCTGGATGTGGAAATGGGTTTTCCCGTTGCCCGGCCGGCGGCAGGAAGCGGCGAAATTTCAGGGCATACCATCCCTGTTCGCAAAGTGGTATCGGGTCTCTTTTTGGGCGCTTATGAGGACAGCGATCCATTGATGATAGAGATCATGCAGTGGATCGCAGCGCATGGCTATGAGCAGCAAGGGCAGATCTACAATTATTACCTGAATGACGAAAGCCGCTCCGCAAATGAGCTGCTCACGCAGATTGTCGTGCCGGTAGCCTAGCCTTTTATGGGGTGGGGTCAGATTCACCGACCCCACCCCCTGTTTCCCTACTCGTAAGAGAGGACTTCGCGGACGGTCAGGCGCACAGCATTGAGGGCCGGGAGCATACTGGCCACGGCGGACAGCACAATGACCAGCCCCAGCCACAGGAACGCGCCGCCGACTGAGTACTGGTACCCCAACGCCATGCTCAGGAAGGAGTAGCCGATCACGTTGCAGAACATCCGGGTCAGCGGGATGGCCAACAGCAGGCTGAAGATCCAGCTCATCGCGCCGATCGTCATCCCTTCCAGCAGCACCACCCGAAAGACAGAGCGGTTCGACCCGCCAAATGCGCGGATCACGCCGATCTCGCGCGAGCGCTCCAACACGTTCAGGCTCATGGTGCCCATCAGGCCCAGCCCCCCGACCAAAGCGAGCAGCACCACCATAATCATCAGCAGTGCGATCAGAATGCCGAAAGCTGAATTGATCTCCAGCCGCTCGTCCTCCACCTGGAGAACCGAGGTCACCTGGATGCCGGCATCTTCGTAGGCTTTTTCTACGGCAGAACTCATGGCCTGGTGCTGGGCGGAGGTGACCGCAGCCGTGCGGATGACCGCCACGTTTGCGCGGTTATTCCGATGCGTCAGAGCGTTATAGGTGTCCAGGGTGGTGTAGGTGAGATAGCCTATCGTCTGGTTGCCTAACATCTCGCTGATGCCGACGATGTGAAAGCGCTCTTCCTCACCGTTGATCTTGAGGACGACCTCCTTGCCGACGCCCAGGTCGGGTTCCACGTCCAGCAGCCCAACACCAACGACCAGAGCGTTTTCATCGCCGGTATTGAGCCAGCGCCCTTCCACAATTTTAGGGCTGACCATGGGGCTCTCCGGCGGTGTGCCGAAGAAGTAGATGGGGTTGCTCTCACTTCCATCCGGCCGCACGCGCCGGGTTAGCTCGAATTCCCACCCCTCTACCGAGTGGACGCCTGGGACGGGCAGCGCTTCATTTTCCAGGCGCTCGATCCTGTACGGCTCATCCAAGGCCAGCCAGAAATCGTACTGCCAGAAACCCAACATCGTGTCCACCGTCTGCTGCAGCGCTTCCTGGAGGTTCATCACCGTGATGAAGCCCCCGCCGGCGAGCGCCAGCATGATCAGCGAGATGATCAACCGGCCTCGGTTGCGGAAGGGGTTGCGGAAGGCCAGCCGCTCCAACCGGGTGAGGCCCCGGAAGACCTGCAGCATCCGGTCCACGACGCGAACCCCCGACCAAACGTGCCCCCGCCCGTACTCGCTGAGCGCCAGCGCCGGCGAGCGCCGCGCGCTGCTCCAAACGGGGATCGCTGCCGCCGCCAACGGCACCAGCACCGATAGGACCACCTGCATTCCGATGATTTCCGGAGGAAAGTGATCCAGCCTGGCGTTGAGGTTGAGCATCTCGCTGATGAACGCCACCAATACACGCGCGCCCATTACACTGAAGGGAATGGCAACCAGCGCGCTCAGCACGCCTAAGATCAGCACCATCCCCAGATAGATCTCCAACACCTGCCGTGTGCGCCCTCCTATGGCTTTGATCACCGCGATCTGCCGCGCCTGCTGCGCGACCAATGCCGACATGATGCTGAGGACCAGGCACACGCCAAGCAGCAAAATCAGCGCGCCCAGCAGGATCAGCAGCAGCACCACCGTATTGACAATGTAATCCATAGGGTAGCCGTCGGGTTTGGGCTGCTCCGTCGTATAGATCACGATTCCCGTGTCTTCCAGGCGGTGCGTGATTTCCTCCTTCATCCGGCGCATGTAGGCCGCGTCGTAGACGTCCCCCTCGAGCCGGACATACAGTTCGTTGTAGTCCACGTCCTGCCCCAGCCATTCCAGTGTGTCATCCGTGATGTAGCCATACACGGTGCCTTCCAGAATGGCCGGCATGTGGTACAGGTCGTGCGCCATACCGCTGATGGTCAGCGTGCGCTGCCTGTCCTGCTGGGTCTTGAGGGTGAGCTCCTGGCCTTCCTGCAGCGAGAGATAGTCCAGCGAGCCGCGTTCCATCAGCAGGGTGCCTT
>JAVEWB010000258.1:0-4007 GCA_034004765.1 Anaerolineae bacterium | reverse complement strand
ATCAGCCGATTCGTGTATTCGTGTCTCATTCGTGGTCGGCCTTCGGGCGGACAATCCAGCGGATTGTCCCACCTAGGACGGAGGGCCGCCCATACGGGTGATTCTCTATATCCACGGCCAGAGCATATCGCAGAGCCCCCGGCTGAAGACATTCGTGTATTCGTGTTTTATTCGTGGTCGGCCCTACGCGCGATAGGATACCGCGGCTACAGGAATGGACAATCCAGCGGATTATCCCACAGCATTCGAGGGCGGGGACAGAGGCCCGCCCCTACAGCCATTATGACGTTTGACGTTTTGACGCTTGACGCTCCCACGTTTCACGCCCTCAGCAGTGCCCGTGCAATGGCGATATATCCTGCGCAGGCTTTCTGCAGGTCATTGATGGCCAGGGACTCATCCACCGTATGCGCGCTCGTCTCCTTGCCCGGACCGAAGCCGAGGGTGGGAATGTGGGCAATGCCCGCAGAGTAGCTGCCGTTGGTGCAGAAATCATATTTCGTCACGGCAGGGGTGAGCCCGATGGCGCGCAGGGCCTGCTCTGTGGTCTGAAGGAACGGCGCGTCCGCGGGGAAGACCCAGGCCGGGGGGAGTGCTTCCACCCACTCTGCGACACCCTCTTGGGTCATCACTTCTCCGCCTGCGAGGCGTACGTCGGCTTCGAACTCCGGGTCGGTGGCCTGCACCTGTCGGATGATCGTCTCGAACTCCTGCAGGACGGAGGCTTTGCTCTCCCCCGGCAGCAACCTTAAATCGTAGGTGACCCGGCACTGATAGGGGACGACGGAATCGACCGGGTTGGGCCAGGACTCGACGCCGATAAGTTCGATGATGTGCTTTCCCAGGAAGGGGTCCTCCGGCAGCGGGCACGCCTGCAGGGCCGTGATCAGGCGTTGGGCTTTGTAGACGGCATTGATCCCGCTTTCGGGATGCGCGGAGTGCGAGGCTTTCCCCTTCACGTCGACGATGACCCGCGTCCGCCCTCGCTGGCCGCGTTTCAGATTGAGTTCGGAAGCTTCACCGATGATCACATAGTCCGGCTTGATCCCCTCTTGGGCGAGTCCGTCCAGTGCTTTGCCCAGCGTGTATCCCTCGAAATACTCCTCCCAACTGGTGCCGGTGATGACGATCTTTCCTTTGACCTTTTTCTCCCGCGCCAGACATTTGCCGGCAATGATCATGGCTGCCAGTGCACCTTTCATGTCACTGGCCCCGCGACCGTAGATGCAGTCATGGTCGATCTGGCCACTGTAAGGGGACGTGTGCCATTCCTCGGGGTTGGCGGGGACGGTGTCGATGTGCCCATCAAGCAGGACGGTGGGGCCTTCACCGAGGTCTAACACGCTGATGACGGTATTGTACGTGTTGACGCGGCTCTTGAACCCGCAGCTCTCCAGATAGTCTTTGAGGTAGTGTGCAATCTGCTGCTCATGTCCGGTGACGCTGGGGATTTGGATGAGGGATTGCAGCAACTGCACCACCTCACGCATGTCGCTCTCTGTCATCATATGCAAGCCTCCCAGGGTGTTTTTCTATGGTGAGTATACTACACTCGTTCCCGCTTTTGTGTAGGTGAGAAAAAGCAGGCAGTGAGGTGAACAATATCCTATTGTATTGTCGGACAACTGCCCTATAATAAGGTCGGAGGTGTACAGCGATGGCCGTATCAGATACATCGGTTTCCGATAGGCACTCCCCCCGTCTGCGTGTCGAAGAAGCACTCTCCGCCATGCTGAAAACGTCGAAGCCCGGCGATCAACTGCCGCCCGAGCCGGTGCTGGCCAAACGCCTGGGCGTCTCCCGTTCCACGCTGCGCGAAGGGCTGCGTATGTTTGCCGAGCGCGGCGATTTGGTGCGCCGCCACGGCGTGGGGACGTTCGTGACCTTGCCATCCCCCACGCTGGAGTCCGGCCTGGAGGTCTTGGAGAGTGTGGACAGCCTGGCACGGCGCATGGGCCTGGTGACGGAACTGGCCGATTTGGAGGTCGTGCAACGCCCGGCTACGCCGGAGGAGCAGCGGGAGCTCTTGCTGCCTGCCGACGAGACCGCGCAGGTGTGGGCCATCACGCGGGTGATTACCGTGATGGGGAGGCCGGTGGCTCATCTTCTGGATGTGGTTCCCTTGGTTTACCTGTGCCGGGAGGAGCTGTCCGACGCGTTCCAGGGATCGGTCTTGGATCTGATTTTGCAGCGTGGGACACCGGTCTTGCTCAACTCCCGGACCGAGATGATGGCCGAGAGTGCCGATGCAGCTTTGGCTGCACACCTGAAGGTCCAGAAAGGGACGGCTTTGTTGAAGTTGGTGGCCCAGCTATATAGTTGCGACGAGCGGGTGGTGTCCTATTCTATCAGTTATTTCGTGCCCGGATATTTCAAGTTTCACATCGTGCGGCGTGTGAGTACACACTAGACAAGGGTTAGGAAAGGAGAGCAATGAAGGAAACGATTGATGTTGCGAGTGTGCAGCGGCTGGTGGCGGAGCACCGCGAGGATATCTTGACCTTTTTCAAGGAGATCGTCGCGATCCCGTCGATGGATTCTCAGATCGGGCCGGTGGGCGAGCGTATCCAGGCCGAGATGCGCAAGCTGGGCTTCGAAGAGGTTCGCTTCGACAGCATGGGGAACACGTTGGGGAAGATCGGCAGCGGTCCTCGAACGATTCTCTTCGACAGCCATATCGATACCGTGGGGATCGGCGACCCCGCAGAATGGGGCTGGGACCCTTTCATCGGGAAAGTCGAGGACGGCATTTTCTATGCCCGCGGCGTTTGTGACGAGAAGAACAGCACGCCGGGCATGGTCTATGGATTGGCCATCGCCCAGAAGTTAGGGCTTCTGGAGGGCTGGACGGCGTACTACTTCGGCAATATGGAGGAGTGGTGCGATGGGATCTCCGGAAATGCGCTGGTGGAGCACGAGGGGATCCGTCCCGATTTCGTCGTGATTGGCGAACCGACCAGGATGCAGGTCTACCGCGGCCACAAAGGGCGGGTGGAGATGGAGGTCGTGGCTAAGGGCAAGAGCGCCCATGCGGCGAGCAACCATCTGGGGGACAACGCGGTCTACAAGATGCTGCCGGTCATCGAGGGTATCAGCAAGCTGGAGCCGGAACTCGGCGACCATCCCTTCTTAGGACACGGGAAGATTACGGTAACCGACGTCAAGGTGCAGACGGCCAGTATCAACGCCGTCCCCGATGAGTGCATCGTCTACATCGATCGTCGAATGACCTTCGGGGAGACTGCCGAGGGAGCAATCGATCAGGTACGCGCGCTCATCCCGGAGGAAAACCGTGCCAAGGGTGATATCACCGTGGAGATGTTGCACTACGCTGACCCCAGCTACACGGGATTTGTCTTCCCGGTGGACAAATATTTCCCGGCTTGGGCGCTTGAGGAGAGCCACCCGCTGGTCCAGGCGGGGCAGGAAGCACGTCATTTGATAGGACTGCCGGATGCGCCCACGGGGAAGTGGGATTTCAGCACCAATGGCATTTATTGGGGCGGCAAAGCGGGCATCCCCTGCATCGGCTTCGCGCCCGGCGATGAGACCTGCGCGCACACGGCGCATGAGAACATCCGCCTGGAGGATGTGGTGCAGTCGACGGGATTCTATGCGATTTTGGCCGCGTTGGTGAAATAGCAGCGTGACGAACCTTATCCTTTATAAACTGATGATTTCTGGGAGGGAGGCAGAGTATGCAGACTAATCTTCGCGGACGGAATTTGATCGGGGACCTGGATTTCTCCAAAGAGGAAGTCGAAACGGTGTTGGATATGGCGTGGGATCTCAAACGCAAGCGGGCCGTGGGGGAGCCGCACCCGTACCTGCGCGACAAGGCGTTGGGGATGCTTTTCTTCTTCAGCAGCACGCGCACGCGCTGCTCCTTCGAGGCCGGCATGGCGCAGCTTGGCGGCCATGGTGCGTTTATTGACTCCAAGACTACGCAGATTGCCCACGGCGACACGGCCCGCGAGATCGGGGAGATCTTAGGCCGGTACTTCGAC
>JAVEWB010000257.1:0-4015 GCA_034004765.1 Anaerolineae bacterium | reverse complement strand
CACCACCTCTCCGGCGTGCAGTTCCAGGTCGAAGGGTTCGATATCACCGGTGCGGCCCAGTCCTTCGGCCTGCAGCAGCGACTCGCTTTCGATGTGCTTGCCGCTTTCGAGCTTGATCTTGATCATGTCATCGAACTCGGTCAGGGTTCGGCCGATCATTTTGGCGATGAGTTCCAGCCGCGACAGGGAGGCCGTTTCATATGTTCCCACTAACTGCCCATTTCGAAGAACGGTAATCCTGTCGGTGACGTCATAGACCTGATCCAAAAAATGGGTGATGAAAATAATGCCCATGCCTTCATTTTTTAACTTACACATCACGTTGAAGAGCTGCTTGGTTTCCTGGGCGTCGAGGCTGGAGGTAGGCTCGTCCAGAATCAGGACTTTAGCCGATGAGATCTCGAGGGCCCGTGCGATGGCGGCCATCTGCTGCAAAGCGACCGAATACGAGCCCAAGGTTTGCGTCACATCGATATCGATATTCAGTCCTCGGAGGATCTCGCTGGCTCGGGCATTCAGAGCCTTCCAATCGATCCGCCCCAATTTCCTGGGCGCACGACCGATCAAAATATTCTCCGCCACCGTCAAATTAGGGCAGAGGTTGATTTCCTGGTAAACCGTACTGATGCCCATCTCCTGGGCATGCTGCGGTGATCGTACAAAGACTTTCTTTCCCTCAAGAGCAATCGCGCCCTTATCCTGACGCTCGACGCCGGTCAGGACCTTGATCAGCGTAGATTTGCCCGCGCCGTTCTCCCCTACCAGGGCATGGATCTCCCCTTTTTTGAGGGTAAAGCTTACATTCTCAAGGGCCTGGACGCCGGGGAAAGATTTGGAGATGTCTTCCATCGTGATAAGGTAGTCATCAGACTCCGCCATAAGCCACCTCAACCTTCAGAAAATTAGATCCTTCGCTTTGCTCAGGATGACAGATCCTTCGCTTCCTTATTGCCGATCTTGCGCCTCGTTCAAGACAGAACAGAGCAGGTTGCTCAAGATGACGGATAAGTAGGGTGTAGTGAGGAGAGAAGCGGCGCAAACGCCGCTTCTCTATTCTCACACAAAACGCTTTTTCGTCCACTAACTCCCGGAGACTCTTGCTCTCCTGAAGTTTAGTACTTGCGGGTCGGCAGAATGGTCTCTGCATCCGCCGCGTAGAACACACCTTCCTGGGAAGGAACCCACTTGGGCAGTTCCTCACCGTTGAGGGCCTTCAGAGCGGCTTCGTAGACCTGCGGTGCGAGCAGCGGGTTGCACTCGACGACCGTGTTGATGTCACCGGCGATCATGGCCTTGAAGGCGCCAGCGGTTGCATCGACGGTGAGGATTTTGATGTCATCGCCAGGGTCGAAACCGGCCTCGGCAATGGCCTGAGCAGCACCCAGCCCCATCTCATCATTCTGTGCGAAGACGCCCTGGATGTCCGTGGTCTCCTTCAACCAGGCCTCCATGACGGCCTTGCCTTCCGTGGCATCCCAGTTAGCGGTCTGGCTCTTGACGATCTCGATACCGCATTCTTCCATGCCCTCGCGGAAGCCCTGGCCACGGTCCTTAGCGGCAGAGGAGCCGACGTTGCCCACCAGCTCGACGACGTTCTTCGACTCACTGTCCTCGAGGAGCTTGCACATTTCAGCAGCAGCCTTGCGGCCTTCCTCGGCGAAGTCCGAGCCAATGTAGGTGGCGTACAGATCTTCCGATGCATCGATGCGGCGGTCTTCCAAGACGACGATCTTGCCGGCATCCTGTGCCTCTTTCAACACCTCGTCCCAGCCCGTGGTTTCCAGAGCAGCGAGCACGATGACATTCACCTCATCATCGGCGATGAAGTTGCGGAAAGCCGAGAGCTGGTTCTCCAGTTTGTTCTGAGCATCGTAGAACTTGAGGGTGATGCCCAACTGATCCGCGGTCTCCTTGAAGGAAGCGGTGTTAGCAGCGCGCCAGCCACCTTCAGAACCCGTCTGAATGAAACCGACCACCATGTCCTCATAGGTGTACGTCGTCGGTTCCTCGACCGGTGCTTCGGTTGGGGCTTCGGTCTCTTCCACAGGAGCCTCGGTCGGTGCCTCGGTGGGTGCCGGGGTGGCGGGGCTACCACAAGCAACAAGCGCCAAAACCAACAGCAGTGACAGCACAGTCATACTCAACTTCTTGAACATATCTCTTCCTCCTCTTATGGGTCCTGAAATTTGCTAATCTACCATCGGACAACAAACAGATCAAAGACGGCAAGCATCTTGCCGGAGCTGCTTAGGCTCAACCACAATCGTAAAGCACTTCCTCCTCCTCCTAAAAGTCGAGCTAAAAATCGCGCCTAATCCTAATCTTTATGGTAGTAAACGTCCCAGCCCATGTACTTGGTCAATGCCTCATTTACGGCACCGGCCACCTGGGAGCGGTTCATTGCGACGTGATGTTCGAAGCCATTGTTGCAGATGTAGTGCAGTAATCCCTGGAAATTCGGGATCTGGACCACACCGAAACCGCCAAAGGTGGTGAGCGGATCAGCGGTCAGCTCCCCCTCTCCCAAATAGGCGCGAATGACACCTCGTTCGTCGTCCGTAGAAACACGGCAGTAAGTGAACGGTCCGGCCTTGACCCGGCCAACGATCGTCCCGCAGGTGTTCTCCCTACCCACCGTGCCCGCAATGATCTCCTGGAAGGACATCGTGGCATCCTGGAAGAAATCCATCGGCAGGTTGCTGCAGTGGAAAATGACGCCTTTGTCAGGGTCATCCCTATAGTTGTTGTTCCAGTCCAGAATCGCACTCGGCTTGCCGGAGGCCAGGGCCATCGCATACATGCCGACAGCACCGGTGATGTCCGCCTCACACGCACTGGGCTTGAGTGCATTGCTCATCATGCTCATGACGGCACAGGGGACCACACCGAAGAACTGCTCCATGGAGGTCCAGCACTGGATCGCCGTAGCCACCAGCTCGTTCTCCTCCATCCAGCGCTCGGTCACCACCGCGAATTTGGACATCTTGAGCAGCGCCACTTCAGGGATACCGGCGGTGGAGACGTAATTCTTGATCGCGGTCAGTTTCTCCCGTACGACCGGATCATCGTCCGACAGTTGACTGACGTAGCCAAAGGCCTCTGAAAGATCCATCACCTCGACGCTGATGCCGGCTTTCTCCAGCAGTTTCTCGCTGAACCGCACCGTGGTAAACGGTGCCGGACGAGCTCCCAGCATCCCAAATCGGGCGCTGCGCAGTCCACGCACCACGCGGCAGGTCGCAGCAAACTGGCGCAGGTCCTGGCGGAAGCTCTCCGAATCGGGGGCCACGGTGTGCAAGGTCGTGAGGGTGTAGGAAATACCGTACTGCCGCATGTTGTTACACGAGGACATCTTCCCACAGAAGCTGTCCCGCCGGTTGGCGATCGTCATCTTATCCCCTTCATCGGGGAAAGCATGGACCAGTACCGGGACATTCAGCCCCGCGAGGCGGATGGCGCTGGCGACCCCGCGCTCGTCGCCGAAATTGGGCAGCGTCACCAGAATGCCGTCGATCTCCGCCCGGTGCGCCTTGAAGAGTTCGGCGCATTTTTCGGCCTGCTGCAGCGTTTCGACCGCGCCATAAATAGGGGTAGCGTCAGTATCCAAGATGACAGCGTCGATGCCCTCCTCTGCCAGCACGCGCAGGATCTCTTTTCGCCCTGTCTCACACAGGTGGCCGGGGAAGAATCCCCGCGTTCCCACAATAACGCCAAGTGTAGTTTTGCGCATTTCGTCTCATCTCCCTCAAAGGAAAACTAAGTGAACCTGGTATGAAATCTTATTTCAACAAGCTTTAGTGGCTCCGGAGCTCTCGCGAACGATCAACTCCGGGGAAAGGACGATAGATTTAGGCTCGAAGACGGACTGATCCTGGCGTCCTGCTTCAATGGTCTGGACCAATTCTTTCACAGCCGTACCGCCGAGGGCTCGCAGGTCCTGGTAGATCGTCGTAAGGGGTGGCCAGAAGTGTGCTGTTTCGGGGAGGCCGTCGAAGCCAACCACGGCAAGACTGTC
>JAVEWB010000256.1:0-4028 GCA_034004765.1 Anaerolineae bacterium | reverse complement strand
GTGCGTGGGGACGGCGGAGGTCCGGCGCTGGCTGACAATTGTACGCGTATCGGGACGCCCTCTGCAGCAGGGGCAACGCTCTGTGTTGGCTGCGGCGCTGTGCTCGGACGAGCATCCAGTGTAGCCTCCACCAGAGCCAGCTCCAGCGGCAGTTGGGGCTGCCAGCCGATTCGGCGCTCCGAAGCCGCCTCGCTGAAGAGGCGAATCGCCTTCACCAGATGATCGGGATCCGCACGCTGCGCCATCTCGTCAAAGCGCGGTCGCTCCTCGGTCGTCGGGTCGGTCCACGTCTCACCGGCACCCAACCGCATCAGCAGCAATCCCCGCAGGAAATCGGAAATCTGGCGGGCCAGTTGCCGCGGATCGGCACCGCCATCCACGGCGCGATTCAGAAGCTGCAAACCCACATTCAAATCGCGATCCAGCCAGACCTGCGCCAGTGACTGCACCACCTCCCGCCGCTCTGCACCTAACATGAGCCGGACGTAGTCAGCAGTGACGCTCTTGTCCGAGGCCATCTGGTCGAGCAAGCTGATCGCATCGCGCATACTGCCCGTGGCCGCGCGGGCAATCAGATCCAATGCCTCGGCCTCAGCTTGAATCCCTTCGGTATCACAAATCTGCCGAAGGCGCTGAATCAGCATTTCCAACGGGATGCGGCGGAACTCAAAGCGCTGGCAGCGTGAGACGACGGTAGCAGGGATCTTATGGACCTCGGTGGTCGCCAACATGAAGATCACGTGGCCGGGCGGCTCTTCCAGCGTCTTGAGCAGCGCGTTGAAAGCCGAGGTGGAAAGCATGTGGACCTCGTCCACGACGTAGACTTTGTAGCGAGATTGACTGGGGCGGAAGCCGACCCGATCCAGCAGCTCCCGCATGTCATCGACACCGGTGTTCGAGGCCGCGTCGATCTCGATCAGATCCATCAGGCGGCCTTCGCTGACCGCCGCGCAAATTTCACACTGATTACAGGGGCGCTCCTCGGCAGGAGCCAGGCAGTTGACCGCTTTGGCCAACAGGCGAGCAATCGTCGTTTTCCCGGTCCCACGAGGGCCGGCAAAGAGGTAGGCGTGATGAATATGTCCCGTACGCAGCGCATTGCGCAGCGTGTGAACAATAGGCTCCTGTCCCACCACGTCATCAAAGGTCTGTGGGCGCCACTTACGGTATAAGGCCTGACTCATCGCCCTCCTCGCTCAGGTCATAGTCTATCACGGATAGGGAATGAGGCAAGCGATAGCCGATTTTTACTTGACAAGCCCCGCGAAAATGAATACAATGAAATTACCCTAGTGATGCGGTGATAAGGGCAAGGTGGGGTTATGCACAAGTGTGTGGTGAAAGAGGATAGAAAAGTATAAGACTGCGGGCTTCTTGTGAAAAGAACCCGCAGTCATGTATTAAAAAGGGGGGCAATCCCTCTGAATATCGACATAAGGAGGTGTAGATATAGGGAGGTTGTTGTGGCTTTTGGCCGTTTCATGAAGTCCTGTGATAGGGCTGTAAGACCACTCGTTGGGGAAAGGATATGACGATGTTCGATGAGAAATTGCTGCGAGAATTGGCTGCTTTGGAAGCCGCGGGCCCCGTTTTGAGCGTCTATTTGAATGTCGATCCCACACAACACACGGCTGATGAGTACAAGCTCATCCTCCGGGATCTGCTTAAACATGCCGAATGCAAAGTTGACGAAGCAGATATTGAAGCCGTAAAGCACTACGTCAGCTTGCAATACGATTGGTCAGGACGTGGGTTGGTACTTTTTTCCCGGCAGGCAGAGGACCTCTGGTACGCGTTCTCCCTTCCGATTCCGGTTCCCTCCGGCGTAACCGTGGCACGCAAGCCGTATATCTCGCCGCTGGTTGAGCTTGATGGGCTCTACGGGCGCTACGCCGTGGCATTGGTGGACCGCAGGGGAGCGCGCCTCTTTCTGTTTCAGATGGGGGAGCTGATGGATCAAAACGGCGTCCTTGGCGATGAGCTCCATGGCCCCCGCAAAGGCGGAGGCTCCTCGCGCGTGGGGACGCGCAGTGGCGCAATGGATGCCAGTCGCAAGGATGCGGAAGTCGTTCAGCGCAACCTGCGGGATGTCGCCGAAGAATTGATTGCCTTCTGCCAGGAATATCAACCCCGTCGCCTGCTGCTTGCCGGTGCCGAGCCAACGGTCGCCCAGTTTCAAGACGTCCTACCCACTTACCTGCAAGACGTCATTGCCGGCACGTTCAATGCCGACATGGATGAGAATCCAACGGAGATCCAGGAACGCTCACTGGCCATCTTGCAGAATTTGAATGAACAACGTAAGAAAGCCCTGGTGGAGACGGTGATTACCACCGCGGCAAAAGGAGGAAACGGTGTGCTCCGGCTGGACGACACCATGAGCGCCGGACACGAAGGGCGTATTCAGGTTCTGGTCCTGGAGCGCAATTACCATGAGGTAGGCTATCACTGCACACAGTGCGGCTACCTCACCACACAGACCCTGGATGCCTGTCCCTTCTGCAGTGGGAGCTTCGAGCAGATCGCCGATGCTGCGGAAGCTGTCGTCACCCAGGTCATCGATAAGGGCGGTTCCGTGCAGGTCGTCGATAACGGCATGCTAGGCGATGCCCGCATCGGCGCGCTGCTGCGCTACTAGAGCGACCTTCGGGGTCATTCGAGGAGACGATGCCCGGCAAACCTACCGATCTGCGCGGCTATCGCAAACGTACCGAACGCAACCTCGTGATCGGTGCCGCGCTCCTGTTCGTCGTGGTCGGGACCCTCCTGGTGGGGTTCGTCTATGATTGGGGGGCGGCGCTGACAGCGTTCCTCTGCCTGTTCCCCGGGGCGAGCGTTCTGGTGGCCCTGTGGCTGCTGATGGCAGGCCTGGAACACTTTACCAAGGAGTAGCTAACCTGTTCAAAAAAGCTGAGGCCCCCGGATTACCGGGGGCCTCATAGTTAGTCAACCAGCAGCATCCTCTACCGGACTAGATCCAACCACGGAGCTTCATGGCCGTCTCGACACGGCGGATGGCCACCCAATAGGCAGCATCGCGCATGTAGAGATTGTGCTTCAGCGCCATATCCAGCATCCCGGCGAAGGCGTTGGTCATCTTCTCATCCAGCTTGGTCAATACCTCGCTCTCCGGCCAGTAGTAGTTCATGTCATTCTGCACCTGCTCGAAGTAAGAGCAGGTCACCCCGCCGGCGTTGCAGACGAAGTCAGGGATGACAAAGACACCGCGCTTCTGCAGCACCGCGTCGGCTTCCAGCGTGACGGGGCCATTAGCACCCTCGGCCAGGATCTTGACCTGCTTGCTGATGGCGTCGGCGTTCTCACCGGTGATGACACTCTGGGTCGCCGCCGGGATCAAGACATCCACGTCCTTGGAGAGCCAGGCATCACAATCCTCGATCTTGTAGCCGGACTTCTTTGCCTCCTCTTTATTGACCGTCCCGTAGATGTCGGTGATACGCTGTAGGAAGTAAGGATCGATCCCGTCCTCTTTAGTGAAAGTGTAAGCGCAGTGATCCTCGCGATCCCAGCAGGAGACGCAGATGACTTTACCGCCCAACATCTCGATGAAGTTGATGGCCGCATATTGCGCAACGTTGCCGAAGCCCTGGATCGAGGCCGTCATCCCCTTGGACTTCAGCTTCAGGTGCTTCATGGCCTCACGGACCGTCACGATCACGCCGAAGCCGGTCGCCGCCGTGCGCCCGAGTGATCCACCGCCGCCCACCGGCTTGCCGGTGATGACGCCGGGGACGTACTCCCCGCGCAGCTTGGAATACTCATCCATCATCCAGCCCATCATCTGGGGATTGGTGCCCATATCGGGAGCCGGGACATCCATGCGGGGGCCGATGTTCTTCCAGATCTGGTCGATCCAACCCCGACAGAGACGCTCTTTCTCGGCATTGGAGAGGGTGGAGGGATCAACAACCACGCCGCCTTTGCCACCTCCCAGCGGGATGTCGGCAACGGCGCACTTCCAGGTCATCCAGGTCGCCAGCGCGCGGACCGTATCCACGGTCTCGTCG
>JAVEWB010000010.1:0-19302 GCA_034004765.1 Anaerolineae bacterium | reverse complement strand
GGTGGCCTTCTTTGCCCTCACAGTATGCCTTCCTATTCCAGGGTGAAGACTTCGGACCAGCAGCAAGGCTTCCGGTAAAGACGTCCTTTCAGCCGCAAGCACATGTGTCCGAAGTCCAGATGGGACTTACGTTCACAGTATAGTGTGGGTTGGGACAAAGTCAATTTAAGGGTTCGCAGGACGTGGAAATTTTAACGTAAGGACGCAAACGTGCAAAGGAAAGGCTTTCCCAATTCGCCCCTTTAATCCGCAAGCCTGGTGACAGTACTGACACAGATGTCATCCATGATGCATCTCCGCTCTACCCCGTATTGCGTTGGAGCAAGCCGTTGTTCAACGAAGGGCAAGCCCGGTGCATAATAAAAGCGGCCGCCAACGGCAAGCGACTCGATGACCTCACGCATCTTCAGCAAGTATCGTTCCAAATGAGCCCGATCATGGCGATAAGCGTAGTTGAGATGATTCGTGAAAGCCATATTGGATATGACCGTGCCCCACCTGACCGGCTCAAAAACGTACTCAAACCAGTCGGTTTGTTCCAGGTAGCCATCGTATGTCTCCAGGGATCGATCGAAACCATAGGCCTCTACACCCAACGATCTCAGATGTCTCACCAGGTTCGCGTGGCTGCCACAACCGATATCGATGACGGGCTGCTTCATCTGAGATACTTCGATTTGAAATAATTCGACCTGCAATTCTGCCGAATATTCTTCGCAAACCACACGGCCCACAAGGGGGGAAGTCCTGAGGTACTTTAAAAACTCCTTCGGGTACACGGCCGCAAGCCATCGTGATAACTGAGGATAGTGCCGTTCCCTCAGTGTGGCCCGGATATCTCGCGTTCTGAGCATACCCTGCCAGGTTTCCTGATAGATAGCCTCCAGCTCTTCTACCTCGCCAGGGCTGATCCTCAAATACGGGTTGATGGAATAGAGTTTTGTCAACAACGCCTGCACAGCCAGCGACACGACATCGGATGGAACGCACCCTAGACTATCCCCTGAAGCAGAGCCCAGTAATTCTTCCAAAGCGGCCAGAAAGTTCGGGTCGAGCTCAATAACCTGTTCCACCGAAGCGTAGAGCAGATTCTTCGACTTGTTAATCTCAATTTGCTGTTCTATACAATTCTTTATTGACTGCATTCTTGTGTAGATGAGAAGATACCCTTTTGTGATATTGATCGACCACGGTGATTGTACCCTAACCCGCACAAATAGCACGATGAGTCAGCCCGGCGCTGAAGCGTCGGGCTAAATACACAAAGCCCGTTGGAAGCGGGCTGCGGAGCCTGCTTGAGGTATCAGACGCCGAATTATGAAGATTAAGAAATTAAGCCGGTAATAGGCTGCACCCGTCCGCCCAGGGCTGAAGCCCCGGTCTGATATCCAAAACCCGCTGAAGCGGGTTGGAAACCGGTTTTAACCGGTTTGGGTTATCAGACGCCGAATGAATTCGGCGGCGGCACCGGGCTGCGCCGGGACAGTATTACCGGATTATTTTCTTAAAACTCATCATTCAGCGGCGGCCCTGGGCTGACGGGCGACCAGGGCGGCCTATTACTCATCCAGCAGCCGCCGCTCCCCTTCGAGCGCGCGGATGTGCGTCACGTCCTGGGTCACCTCTAACGTCCCCTGATAAGCCCCAGCCTCATCCCGAATCGCAAAGTAGCGGATGTGGATGAATTTTCCCTGCATCTGGATCCAGAACTCAGCCTCATCGCGCAGGCCGGCGCGGAAGTCGTCCAAGATCTGCTGCACGCGGTGGACGCTGGCCGGCGGGTGGCAGTTCTGCACCTTACGCCCGATGATCGCGGGCGAGCGGGGGAAGATGCGGTCCTTGCCCTGCGAGAAGAAGCGGACGGCGTCCTCCGTATCGACGAAGGTCACGTCGATCGGGAGATGGCCGAAAATGCGGTTGATCTCCGCCAGCGTCATCGCCCCCACCTCCAGCGGCAGCAGTCCTTCCATCAACGGCTGAGCCGCCGCCGGGGATTCAGATTCGGGGGCCATTGGACGCCACTGCAGGCCCGGACGCACGTAGCAGTAGCCGATCTCCTCTTCCTGCGCGCGGATCGCGGCCCATTCCTCTTCGGTCAGTCGTTCCAGTGCGGCGGGGAAGAGGATCTTCTCCTCTTTATAGGCCATATCACGCAGCGCGGTCAGCAGCGCCGGGAGCTGCTCCTTCACCTGTGCAGCGGCCGCTGCATCGGGCGTGCCCTCCAACAGAGCGGCCAGCGCCTTCCACAGCTTGCGGATGTCATCGTGGATCGCCCACATCACCGAGGAGGGGCCTTTGAAGCCACGCTGTTCAAGGTAGGGGAACAAGAGGTTCTCCTTGCGGAGGAAATGGCGGTCGTATTCGCGGAGCTTCGCCAACTGCGTCCGCGCCTCCGCCCACTCCCCTGCGGCCACCGCGGCCTCCAGCAGATCGATGATCCGTCCCGCCGCCAGGTTCTCGGCACGGAAAGTGAAAACCGGATGGCCCGGCGTCGTCTCGGGGCGGGCCTGCGTATCTAACGATTCCCGGAAGACCGCCACGTGGACGTCGCAGAGGCGTTTGATCTCCTCCTCCGGCATCCCTTCGGCAATCAGCGCCTGTTCCATCGCGGCCACCTCGCCCGCGCCGACGTCCTGGAGCAGGGAGGCAAAGGCCGCTTTGACTTCCTCTACCGTCTTTCCGGCGTGCAGTTCCTGAATCATCCGCTTCAGCAATTCCTGCCGTTGGGATGCGTTATTGATCGCTTCGCTCATCGGATCCCTCCTTTTGCTTGTGAACACTCGAACTACGACTCAGCCGGGGGAAGGAACGAACAGGCGTTGCGGCTTGAAGATGGATGGCTATCCTCCCAGAACTCAGAGCCCGGCTGGGCCCCTATCCTTAGTATAGCCGAAAAAGAAGAACAAGATGTGACAAAAGTTGCAGAGGTTAAAATATGGAAGCTTACCCGAAATCCGCCTCAATCATCTGGAAACTCACCTGCCAACTCTGCTTCCAGTTGCTCCAGCGGCGGTAAAAGAGCTTGCAGAGCGACCTTAAGTCCCGGCAGATCATTCTCAACCACTGCCCAGATCCGTGCTGCATCTACAACTTCATAATCGTGAATCAGCACATCACGCAAAGCTGCTATGCCCCGCCACGAAATTTCAGGGTGAGCGTCGCGATAATCCACAGTCACGCGTTTGGCCGCTTCCCCCATGACTTGTAAGTTATACAGAACAGCATGTTGAATCATCTCATCAGCAAAAAAGGCTTCCCTTCCATCACGGGTGAAGGTAGCAATCCGCTGTATACACTCAAGCATATGAGCCAGGTAGACGCGTGGATCCTTTGTCATAAGGGACGAGCCTCCTTCAAAATACGGCGTCTCAGCAACCAGTAAAGAGAAGCCTCCGTCACAATATCGACCTCGCATCCCAAGAGGTCCTGCAACTCCACCAACAACGCCCCCATGTCGAGCAGGCTGCGATCTGGCTCCAGATCGATCAGAAAATCGACATCGCTGTTGGGGCCGGCTTCCCCCCGTGCAACCGATCCGAAAATGCGCACATTCGTCGCCCCATGGTGTGCAGCGATCCGCAAAATCTCCGCACGCTTCTCGTCAAGCAACGTCTCTATGCTCATTTGCACTTACCCCTTATCTTCTCTCATTATACTATATCTACCAAAGCCAGCATAGCAGTGCAAAGGGGTGCGTTTCAGTTTCGGGGCAGATAGGAGTTGAACCTACCGGAACCCCCGGCTTGGGGACAAGGTTGTCGGCTTTGACAAGCTCAACCTGCGAACTCGTCTCACTCCCCCACCCTATGGAGCCAGATGAGCGCGGACTGCAAGGGGAGGCCGTCAGGTGTGACGAAGGTCGCGGCAGCGGGCAAGATTTCGGCGCTCCCTGCCGGCAGCGTGACAGGCACGCTGATCTTCACCGCTTCGCCGGGTCCCACCAGCACCCACTCCGCTCCCAGCAGCTTGCCCTCCGCCATCACCTGAAGCTCGCCCTGCAGCGATTCGTGGAAGGGGTTCTCGACCTCGAAAAGCACCCGCCCCTCTCCATCCGGGAAGATGGCAATGGATTCCGCCGGACGCCAGAGCCCCAACCGCAGGACCTGCTCCGAATCGCACAGGGCAACGTAGCGCGGCGAGGAGTCCAGCGTGAGCTCCAGCCCCGTCGACGGCACCGCCACACGCTGAGCCTCCCCCAGCATCTCGGTGACCGTCACCGTGTCGCAGTCGAAAGGCAGCGTGACCGTATGGGTCGTGACGGTCGACCAGCCAGCCAATGCCACCTGCGTGTCATTACGAAAAAGCAGCAGGTAATCCTCTGAAACCTCCAAGGGGATGCGGCGCTGAAAGGTGTAGCCGTCCAGCGTGGTCATCAGCGCCTGGGCGGCGTGGTAGGCCGCTTTGGGTTCGAACGCATAGGTCACAATGCCGAAGTTGTGCTCGACCTCATTGGGGTCGATGCCATCATTGCGCCAGTCATACCAGATGCTCAGGTCGACGTCGGAAGCCACATGGAAGAGCCACTGCCGCGTCAGGTAGCGGGCCTGATCTTCCTCCGCCGATCCCTGCGCCATGGAAGGGTAGCCCCACTCACCGGAAATGATGGGGATCTTGCGATCAGGGCTGACGCGATCGAGGATGCCACGCAGCCGCACGTAATCTCCCCACGCACTCTCCGGCGCATCGAGACGGTAAGGATGCACGGTCACCGCATCCAGCCGGTTCAGCACGCCTTCCTCCGCCAGCGCGGCGATGTACTCCCAGGGGAAGCCCGACGTGGCCGGGCCGACAATCCAGGCAGTGGGATCGACCCCGCGGATGGCTGACACGACCGTCGAGGCCATCTCCGCATATTGGGCAGGATCCGGCGTCGCGTGCCAGTACTTATCCAGGTTTGGCTCGTTCCAAATCTCCCAGATGATGCCCTTGTTGCGGTAGCGCCGCACTGCCGCTGCGGCAAAACGGGCAAAGGCGGCCCGCCCCTCCTCAGAGTAATGTGCTGCCCCCCCGCCGCCGTAGAGATCGTTGCCGTAATCTAAGATGAAGACAATCCGCAGGCCGGAACGCGCCGCCGTATTCACCAACACATCGTAGTCGGAGAAATCATAGCGCCCCGGCTCCGTCTCGATCAGGTGCCAGAAGAGATCCATACGCATGAAGCGCGCGCCCAAGGCCTCCAGGAGTTCTATCTCCCCTGGCTCAGGTCGCGTGAAGTGGATGTTCACGCCGAACGGTTCGGGGATCACCCGGCCCGGCAGCCCTCCGGCCTGGGGGAAAGGTGTGGGAGGGAAGGCGGGCAGCAGTGCAGGCGCTGCCACCGTGGACGTCATCGGAGCGCCCGGCGTGGTGAGGAAACCGAGGGAGATGGTCGGGACAGGGGTAGGCTGCGTCGTGGGTGTCGGTGAAGACGCAGGCAAGGGGGTCGCCACGACAGAAAAAGGCGTCGTTTGAGAAGCAGCACAGCCCCCCAGGCATCCCCCCGCAACGCAGAGGCCCAGCATCAGGAAAAGTCGCAACTTGCTCATGACCTTCAAGGACACCATACCGCCATTATACCCAATTATTGCAAAAGACAGGAAGTGTTTGGGACAAGCTTCGCCGCGCGCACCAAACCCATAGAGGCTGATTTTATTTGACGGCTCATGAAATTTGTGATAGAATATGATCCGCTTTTTAATAAACCCGTGCGTGAAACCTCGCGTGATAGAAAGCAGCGAGGTTTTTTCGTGTCAATCTTCCGGGGGCCTTAAAGGTCCAAGAAGATCTTTAGGGTCTTAGTGAGAGAGAAGCTAAAGGAAAATAGAGAGATGGCGAAGAAAAAGGAAGCACCACTTGAAAAGGTACGTATTATCGGCATTTTTGCCCATGTGGACGCCGGGAAAACAACCACGTCCGAGGCAGTCTTATACTATACCGGCCGCATTCATAAATCCGGGGATATAGACGCCGGCAACACGCAGATGGACTTCATGCAGCAGGAGCGCGAGCGCGGCATCACCATTATGTCCGCCGCCACGGCCTGCCATTGGCAGGGCAACCGCATCAACCTGATCGATACGCCGGGTCACATCGACTTCACCGCCGAAGTCGTGCGCTCGATCCGGGTCATCGATGGTGCGGTGATGATCCTCTGCGGCGTCGGCGGGGTCGAACCACAGACCGAGGCCGTCTGGATGCATGCGGACCGTGAACATCTGGCCCGCCTCATCTTCGTCAACAAGCTCGACCGGACCGGCGCGGATTTCTGGCGTGTGGTCGATGAAATTCATGAACGGCTCACACCCAACGCCGTCCCCCTGGAGATTCCCATCGGGATCGAGAGTGACTTCAACGGCGCAATTGACCTTCTCAACCAGCAAGCGTTGATTTGGCGCGATGGCAATGACGATCCGGAAATCGGGCCGATCCCCGAAGCCCTGACGTCCCAGGCGGCACAGGCCCGCGAACATCTCATCGATATGATCTGCGAGACCGACGATGCGCTGCTGGAAAAGCGATTGGAAGGGGTCGAGCCGGATGTCGAGACACTCCAGGAAGCACTGCGGGCGGCCACCATCGCCGGCGAGCTGGTGCCCGTTCTCTGCGGCTCCTCACGGAGTCACATCGGCGTGCAGCCCCTGCTCGACGCGGTCGTCGCCTACCTCCCCGCACCGGTGGATATGGCTCCGATCCTGGGGCACAAACCGGGCGACGTGGACGACGTCATCGAGCGGCCTGACAATTTCGAGGCCCCTTTCTGTGCGCTGGCCTTCAAGATCGTCAACGATCCGCACGTCGGCCATCTGACCTGGGTGCGCATTTTCTCCGGGCAGATCGATGCCGGCGAAGTTCTGTACAATCCGCGGACAGGGGAGTCCGAGCGCGTGGGGCGCATCTACCGTATGCAGGCAAATCAGCGCGAACAGGTGGAGCACATGGCTGCCAGTGACGTGGTGGCGCTGGTCGGACTCAAAGAAGCGCTGACCGGCGATACGCTTTGCGACCCGGCAGATCCGATTGTGCTCGAATCCTATAAATTTCCCGACCCGGTGATTGCCGTGGCGTTGACGCCGCCCACATCGAAGGATCGCGAGAAGCTGCACGCAGCGGTCACCCGCCTCTGCAACGAGGATCCCACGCTCATTCAGAACGTCGATTCCGAGACCGGCGAACTGACGCTGTGGGGCATGGGCGAACTGCACCTGGACGTCACCATCGATCGGCTGAAGACAGAATTCGGCCTCGAGCCGCTGGTCAGCCCGCCGCAGGTCTCCTACCGCGAGACGGTACGTAAACCGGCGCAGGTGACCACCACCTATAAGAAGCAAAGCGGTGGCCACGGCCACTTCGCCGAGGTCGTGCTCGGCATCGAGCCCTCGACAGAGGTGGGAGTCACGTTCGAGAGCCAGGCACCTCCGGCTGACCTGCCGCGGGACTTCTGGCGACCTACCGAGTTGGGTGTACGGCGGGCCCTCGAGCAGGGCGTGATCGCAGGGTACTCCGTCAGCAACGTCAAGGTAACGCTGCTGGGTGGGCGCATCCACGAGGTCGACTCGGCCAGCATGGACTTCGAGGTCGCGGGTGGTATGGCCGCCCGGCAAGTCGTGCGCGCTGCCATGCCGGCACTCCTGGAACCCATCATGCGGCTGGACATCAACACGCCGGATGAATACATGGGATCCGTGGTGGCCGACATCGGACGGCGGCGGGGCATGATGCACGGGATGCGTGCCCGCGGCAGCATCCGCAACATCGACGGTGAAGTACCTCTGTCCGAGGCCCGCGGCTATGCCACCGAACTGCGCAGCATGACGCAGGGACGCGGTACCTTCACGCTGGAGTTCAAGCAGTACGACGTTGTGCCGGAGTCCATTGCGGAAGAGGTCATCAAAGAGCGACAGGCCGCCGGGAAAATCCCGGAGCGGTAACTCACCCACTCTAAAAACCTTTCAACCTCCCGCAGGGATACCCCCTGCGGGAGGTTTTGCGTTATAATAGCCGCATCATCGCACTTGGGAGGAACCATGAGAATTCGTTCCATCACCGTCTTCACCAAGCTCTCCCCCACCCTTGAAGCTGCGCCGCTGCAGCAGGCAGGGGAGTTCGCTAATGCCGCCCGACAGGCCTATCAGGCTGCGGGGTTCGACGTTCAGACCACCCGGCTGGCGACGCACGTGCTCCCGGCACTGGCAACCTCGCGGCAGTGGGCCACTCAGCCCGCCGCCTTTGCTACAGCACTTGAAGCAGCCTGCCACGACTACGGCTTCGAGTACATCTCCTTAGGTCCTGCGAGCAATGAGATCGCGCCGCGCCTGCCGGAGATCTTAGCCGCGACGCAGGCCGTCTTCGCCACGCTGCACATTGTCGATCCACAAAGCGGCGTGATCGACGGGAAAGCCATCCGCGCCGCTGCAGAGGTGATCCGCGAGGCCGCCGCCATCGAGAACGGCTTCGGGAACCTGCGCTTTGCCGCACTGGCTAACGTGCCCGCAAACACGCCCTTCTTCCCCGCGGCCTATCACGATGGAGGGGCCTCGGCCTTCGCCATCGCCGTCGAGTCCGCCGATCTGGCGGTGGTTGCCTGCCGCCAGGCACAGAATGCCGAAGAGGCCCGCCAACAGCTCAGTGCTGCCATAGAAATCCAGGCGGCCAGCATCACAGAGGTCGCTTCACGTCTCTCGAAGACCTACGCCCTGCCCTTCAAAGGCATCGACTTCTCGCTGGCCCCCTTCCCCGCGCCGGAGATCAGCATCGGGGCCGCGCTGGAACTGCTCAGCGGGGAGCCCTTGGGCGGCGTCGGGACCTTGAGCGCAGCGGCAACCCTCACCGATGCCATCAGTCAGGCACGCTTCTTGCACGTCGGTTTCAACGGCCTGATGCTCCCCGTGCTAGAAGATCCTATCCTGGGGCAGCGTGCGGCCGAGGGGAGACTTCACATCGGCGAACTGCTCCAATGGTCTGCCGTCTGTGGCACCGGGCTGGACACCGTCCCGCTTCCCGGTGACGTCAGCCAGGCGGCGTTACAGCGTGTGCTCTTCGACGTGGCGGCGCTCTCCAGCCGCCTGCACAAACCGCTGACCGCCCGCCTCATGCCGCTGCCCGGAAAAGCAGCAGGGGACCCGGTGCACTTTGATTTCGCGTACTTCGCCGACGGGGGTGTGCTGGCCCTCGATGGCGAAGGCGACGGCGGGAAGCTGCTGCAAAGCGACGGCCTGTCCCTGCATCCATATACCAACGCACTATAAGCGGAGGGTTTTGGAGGTGGGACTTCGCCCCGCCTCCAAAACCCTCTAAGAAAGTAAAAAATGAACGGCGGGAAAGAGCAGCCACGGAAGATCCTGCACCTTGATCTGGATGCCTTCTTCTGCGCAGTCGAGGAGCAGCATGACCCCGACTTGCAGGGGAAACCCTTCGCCGTTGGGGGATCCCCCGACCAACGCGGCGTCGTGGCCTCCTGCTCCTATGCGGCACGCCTTTTTGGCATTCACTCGGCCATGCCGATGTCCCGCGCGCTGCAGCTCTACCCTGACCTGATCATCGTCCACTCCCACCACGGGGTCTACGGCGAAGTCTCCCAGCAGGTCATGGCACATCTCTATAACCTGACCTCGCTGGTCGAGCAGGTCTCGATCGACGAGGCCTTCTTAGACGTGAGCGACCTGCGTCCGTCCGCCGAAACACTGGCACGGCAGCTTCAGGCCGCCATCTGGGAGGAGCTGACCCTCCCCTGCTCTTTAGGGGTAGCGACCAACAAGCTCATCGCCAAGATCGCCAATAATATCGGCAAGGGCACCGCGCAGAAAGGAAAGCCCCCCATGTCCATCCGGGTCGTGCCGCCGGGAGAGGAGGCCGCCTTCCTGGACCCGCTGCCGGTGCAGGAGCTCTGGGGCGTCGGACCCAAGACTGCCGCGCATCTGGAAGCGTTAGGCATCCGCACCATCGGAGATCTCGCCCGCTGGCCGGAGAACGACCTTGTCCGCCGCTTCGGCAAACTCGGGGGTGAACTCGCGATGCACGCCCGGGGCATCGACGAGCGCCCCGTCGTCACAGAGCACGAAACGAAATCCGTGAGCAAGGAGACGACCTTTTCCCGCGATGTGAGCGACAAGGCGGTGCTCTGCCGCACACTGCGCAAGCTCACCGAAGGCGTGGGGAAAGAGCTGCGGCGTAACGCTCTCTGCGGTACCACGGTGAGACTGAAGCTGCGCTGGCAGGACTTCACGACGATCACCCGGCAGGTTTCGCTCCTACAGCCCACGAATCAAGATGCGGAGATCTACCAAGAGGCCAGCACGCTTTTCGAGAAGGCCTGGCCCCCCGATACGCCCGTTCGGCTGATCGGCGTTGGGGTCAGCGATCTGAGCGAACCGGTGCAGCAGTTAGGGCTGTGGGAGACGCCGTCGGAGAAAGGGCAGCGTTTGCAGGAGACTTTGGACACGCTGCGCGAGCGCTTCGGCGACGAGGCGGTGCGCCGCGCCAGCGAGCTGATAGATGAGGACAGCGAATGATTAATTGCCCGCAGGGAGGTACTCCCATCGGCTGCCCTCCGGCCCCAACCTCCAGACGCCTCCCTCTAAAGCCCGGATGTACGTCTCGTTGTACTTGAACCACGAGGTTCGCTGAACCGCCGTCGTATACCCCACCTCCGGCCCCACCGCCCAGCCCAGCCGATCGCGGATCCCCGGCTCCTCACGCCACACTCGCCCGATACCCCGGATCGGCTGATACAGCCCTTCCGGTGGCACGATCGCGGGGTCGGATTCCGGCTGCCCTTCCTCCCAACTATCCGGGAAGGCCCTCCACGCCCCAACCACATTGGGATCGAAGAGGAGATAGATGCGGTCCTCGGCGCGATTCCAGAGCGCGACGCCGTGCTCGAAGTGCTGCTCCGCGCCCTCGGTCACCAACGGCGCTGTGACGGGACAACTATCCGGCGGCGGTGAGAAGAACCAGCTATCGAGACAGCGCAGCGTGATCGTCAGATCGGCGCGCGCCTGACGGTCGGCATCATCCAGAACGTAAAGCACGAATCCCTCCCAATTGCGGGCTTCCGGCGGGATCTCGTACACCATCTCCCCGGTCGGCGGAAGCTCCCAGAAGTTCCCGAACTGCCCGCTGAGCAGGAGGTGATAGAGCACCGCGCGCGTGCCGCCGCACGACTCCCACCTCAAGGTGAGCGCCTGTCCGGGATCAGCCTCCAGCACATCGGCGGTGAAAGAGAGGATCACCGGCCCCTCGCCCGGCGTCGGAGAAGGCGTGCACGTAGGGACAGAGGCCGTTGGCGTAAGAGAGGGCAAGGAGGGCCCTGATGTCACTGTCGGCGAGGGAGACGCCGGTGTTGGTGTCGCTGACGGAACAAGTAATGTCGGAGTAAGAGCAGGGAGGGTCCATGTAGCCGAAGGGGCGGGTGTCGATGTAGAAGTAGGTTGAACCGGGGTGGGAGACGTCGTCGGAGAGGGTAAAGGGGAAACAGGAATACTACACCCTGCTAAGAGAACACACAAAGCCACTTCCAAAAAGCTGAGCGGCTTCATCTTTCACCTACCTTTCAGAAAGAAACCAATAAAGCCTTATCCGCCTGGGCGAAGTGACGCCGGTAGGCCGCTGTCTCCTCTAACAGCGTTTTGAGTTCAGTCGCGATCGCAGAGGATGCTGCCCCTGGTGTTTGTGTCCCCGGCGCGACCGCCCAGAGGTCATCTTCCCGCCGAACGATCGTAAGGTACCCCTGCGCCTCCAGCCACTCCACGCCCTTGCGCACCGTGACCGGACGCTGCGCCGTGGCCTCCGCAAGCCGAGAGATGGACAGCGGCCCCTCAGACTGCCGCAGTGTGTACTTGACTAATCCTGCCAGGCGTTCCAGGAAGGCCTTTGGAGAATCCAGCCCCGGATCATGCGCAAAGAGGATGACTTTGCCAGGTCTCACCCGCGCCAGCACCTCCTGAAGTTCAAGGGGGCCGGGCGGTGTCGTCCAGATCACCAACACAGGAGCCGCCGTCAGCGCGCTCCGAGGACTCCCCCCGGCATCGGAACCCACTTCCTCCCAAACCTGCATCCCCGGCTCATACAGCGCCCTGAGCCGTAACAGCGGTTGAACCTCCCCCCGATAATCCTCGATCAGCACATGCGCCCGCGCCTCTCGGATGGGGGCCTCAGGTGCAGCAGTCTCGCGCGCATCCACCCAAACAACCTGGAGGTCGGTCGCACCGCGGTAGGTATTCACCCCCAAGCGATACGCCAGATCGAAGCGGCCTTCTGGGAGTATCTCACCGCCGCCCTGCCAGCGGAGCACCGGCAGAGCCACACCATGCTCATCATCGAGCAGCAGCTTGAGGTGGTTGCCGTTGCGGCCAATCTCCCGCCGGTTCTGCACCGCCACACCGCGGGTCGCCAGAACCAGCGGCGGATTCCCGGCACCGAAAGGAGCCAGCCGCCCAAGGTCCTCCAGCAAGTCCAGCGAGAGTTCAGAGAAGGGGAGATAGCCATCGATGTGCAAGGTCGGCTGCGGCGACGTCCGTCCTAGCTGCGCCATCACGGCCCGCGAAAGCCCGAAACGGAAATCGGGGATCTTATCGACAGCCAGCGATAGGCCCGCCGCCATCGCGTGGCCGCCGAACTGCTCCAGGAGCGCCGCCTGCGTGGCGATGGCCTCTGTGAGGTGGCACCCTTCCACCGACCTCGCTGATCCGTGAGCGAGCCCGTCTTCGGATGTCGTAAGCAGCACCGTCGGGCGGTTGTACTTCTCTACCAGGCGGCTGGCAACGATCCCGACCACCCCGCCAGGCCAGTGGGGATTGGCGAGCACCAGCGCCCCGTAGTCGAGCAGCGAGGGATCCCGAGCAAGCAGTGCCTCGGCCCCTTTGAAGACGTCCTCGCAGAGCTGTTTACGCCGTTCGTTCAACACTTCGAGCTGCGAGGCCAGGATGCGCGCCTGGCTCAGATCTCCCGTAGTGAGCAGGGTCACGCCCTCATTGGCGTCCGCAAGCCGCCCCAGCGCATTCATCCGCGGCCCCAGCCAGAAACCGATGTCCTCCTCGGTGAGCCGTTCCCGATCCAACTGCGCCACGTCCATCAGCGCCCGCAACCCCAACCGCGAGGTATGGTGCAGGACCTCCAGACCGCGCTGCAAAAGGTAGCGCGTGTCGCCGGTCTGTTCCGCGACATCCGCCACGATCCCCAGCGCCACCAGATCGAGGTGGCGCGTGACCTCGTCGGCGCGCCCGGCCCTGGCGTACAGTACCTCCGCCAGCTTGTAGGCCACTCCGACACCGGGCAGCGTCGCCAGCGGGTGCGACTCCGGCAGCAGGTGCGGATTGACCACCGCATACGCCTCAGGAAGCGTCGCTGCCAGCTCGTGATGATCCGTGATCACGACATCCACGCCGCGCACCTGAGCATAGGCCACCGCCTCGTGCTCCGAAATGCCGGTGTCGCAGGTGAGGATAAGCTGCGCGCCCTGGTCTAAAACGCGCTGCAGGTAAGGGATCGTGATCCCGTGGGACTCTTCCCCACGCACCGGGATGTGATAGATGACCTCCGCCCCCAGATCGCGGAGCGTACCGACCAGGAGCGAGGTCGCCGTCTGGCCGTCCACATCGAAATCGCCCCACACGCAGATACGCTCACCCTGACGGATCGCCGCTTCAAGGCGCTCGACCGCACGCTCCAGGCCGGGCAGGTCCATCGGGGAGGCCGGCGTATAAGCATCGGGATGCAAAAAGGCACGGGCCGCCGCGACCGTCGTGATGCCGCGGCGCACCAGCGTCTGCGCCACCAGCGGATGCCCACCGACAAAATCCTGCAGCTCGGCAGGGACGGAAATCGGCGCCGGCTCGATCCAAAGATACATCTCACATCACCCAATAAAACTGTGCCCACAGCACCATGAAGAAGGCCAGGAATGCCGTAAAGAGGACGCACAAAGCCTGATAGAGCCAGGGGCGACGATCCGACCACACCGCCAGGAGCACAAAGACGGGGAAAGCCACCAGGACGTAACGCGCAATCGACACCGTGCTGCCCTTCACCATCAAGACCAGCAGCGTGTTCATCAAGGACCAGAGGCCATAGCTGGAGCCAAACCGGAAGGTGAAAAAGGCCAACACCGTGAAGGCAGCAATGGCGACACGATCCCAGACAGGAACATAAGGCACTTTCTCCACCCAAAAAGCCGTCCAGGGCAGTCGCCACATATGTTCCCAACCATCGTGAGAGCCAAAAAACTCGAAGGGGTCGCCGGTTGCAGCATACAGCACAATCCAAAAGACTGCCAGCGCCGCAGGGATCCACCCAAGCCAGGCCACATCCCAACATAAACGTTTTTTCTGTTTCCAATACAGAATCAGCAGCGGAATCACAATCAATGCCCCTGTAGGGCGAGTCAGTGCGCTCAATCCCCCGGCGATCCCTGCCAGCCACCACTTACCCTTCTCCGCCGCGTAGAACGCCGCCAGGGTCAGAGCCATATAGAGTGATTCCGTATAGAAAGAGGAAAAGGCAATAGAGGTAGGAAAAATACATAGATAGAAGACGGTGTGTTTTGCCACCGCTTCCCCGGGCCAGTGCTCCTGTACCAGCTTGTAGAGCAGCGTCAAGAAAACCAGGAAGGCCACATTGGAGAGCATCACACCCACCACGACAATCGTGCCTCGTGTGCGAAGGGCTTCAGGGATGACCAATGCATGTAAAGCTTTGACAAGATAAGGATAGAGCGGCGCGAAAGCAGTATTTCCCTGTCCGTAGATGTTCTGTTCCGCAGTATAGCCCTTCTCGATGATCGAGATGTACCAACCCGAATCCCACCGTGCCCAGATGTCCAGCCAGCGATGGGAGGAGAAGTACCATCCCCGTTCCGGTAAGATCTCTGCAGGGAAAACATGACCGGAGAAGAACCCCAAGGCTTGCAGCAGAAAGCGAGTGAACAGCCAGGGCCCCCCTATATCCGTGAGCCACCACCTATAGCGGCTCAACCGCGGCTTTACCCTTGAAAGCAACCCCATACCGCATACTCCATGAGAAAGAAATAGAGGCGACGGTTCGTCGCCTCTATTTGCCTCTTCCGGTTATTTTGCCTTTCCCTGATTGGCGACAGCCTGCTGGGCCTTCTTCACGGCCTCGGCATCCGCCAGGTAGTAGTGCTGCAGCGGCGTCAGGTCATCCGCCAGTTCGTAGACCAGCGGAATGCCGGTGGGGATGTTGAGGTCGATGATCTCCTCATCCGAGACCTGATCAAGATACTTCACCAGCGCACGCAGGCTGTTGCCGTGGGCGGCGATCAGCACCCGCTTCCCCTCCAGAATCGTGGGGGCGATCGTCTCGTGCCAGTAGGGCAGGAAGCGCGCGACGGTATCCTTGAGACATTCGTGCCGGGGGACATCGCTGTCGGCCAGATCCTTGTAGCGTGGGTCATGCCCCGGATAGCGCTCATCGGACTCCTCCAAAGCGGGCGGACGGATGTCATAGCTGCGGCGCCAGATATGGACCTGCTCCTCGCCGTATTTGGCCGCCGTCTCGGCCTTATTGAATCCCTGCAGCGCCCCATAATGGCGTTCGTTCAATCGCCAGGAGCGGTAAACAGGGATCCACATCAGATCCATCTCGTCCAACGTAATCCACAGCGTGCGGATAGCGCGCTTGAGCACCGAGGTAAAAGCAACGTCGAACACGTATCCCTCTGCCTTGAGGGTCTTCCCGGCAGTGTGCGCCTCTTCCATGCCCTTCTCGGAAAGATCAACGTCGGTCCACCCGGTGAAAAGGTTAGCCTGATTCCAGACGCTCTCACCGTGTCTGAGCAAAACGACCTTGTACATTATAGTATCTCCTTCTATGAACGAATGACCTGTCTCGGGTATAACTATACCATTGCCCGCGGATGAGGTCAAGATAAACTAAACGCCCTAAAACGCGATTTCCGCAATCTGGTCGAAGTCCAAATCGAAGGCCTCCAGCGCGGCCCCCTCACCCTCTTCCTCGGCCAGCGCCAACACTCCCGCCTCCTCCCCCCGCTCACACAGCGAACGATAGGGGCAGTAGGCACAGCGGCGCTCCACAGGCGTCAGCTCCCAGAGCTGGCCGGGGTCCCGCGCCGTAAGCTCCAAGAGGACCTCCTTGAGGCGCTGCTCATCCGCCGCGTACTGCGTCGCGTCATAGGCAAAATCGACCGGTGCATCAGGATCTTCGGCGAACCAGTAGCGCATCGAGACCTGCTCCGGCGGGATCGGGAGGTTGCCGTTCAAATGCGCCCCGGCACACACCAACAGATAGCGATAGATGCGCGTCTGCATCCGGGCAAAGAGCGCATCCACCTTTTTGGGAGTATCCGGCCGCACCGCCGTCTTCCAATCGAAAATCAGCGCCTGCTCTCCCGGCGTAATCACGACCAGGTCGTACTTGGCAACCAGCCGATAGCCCGCCAGCGTGGCGGTCAGCGTGGTCTCCACGTAGCGCTGCCCGGCGGTACCGGCAGGATCGGCGGCCAAATAATGCTCCCACCAACGTACCAGGTCTTCATCCTCCCCTATCGTCCGTGAGATCAGTCCATCGGGGATGCCCAAGAGATACTGCTGCACCATGCGATGGAAAGCCTGTCCGCGCTGCAAATGGCGCTCCTGCTCCAGCATGGAATCGACCTGCGGCGCGGGCCATGCCACCTCCTGCAGGTAACGAAGCTGAAAGCGGCGCGGGCAGTCGCCATAATCCTGCAGACTGGCCTGGCTGAATTGAAATCCTTCGAACACCGTCTTTTCTCCTTATCCGGTACGCTGTTCCCAAAAGGCTTGCAGCGCGATGAACGGCACGGACGGCTGTTGATCCCCACGCCGCCCCGTGTTCCAGGTCACGATCAGCTCTTTCCGGGCACGGGTGATGCCCACGTAGAACAGCCGCAGCCGCTCCGCCGCATACTCGATCCGCGAGGCCTGCGTCGCCTGGCCCTCATCATACGGGTAGTAATTATCCCCGGGGCGCAGCGCCGCCAACTGGGCCAGCACCTCCGCCTGCACGTTCAGGTGATCGCGGATGAACCACTTCTCCGAGATGTAGGTATCGCCGGGCAGTCCGGCGGGATAGTCATAGGTATTCGCCGAGATCAGGTACACTTTGTCCCACTCCAACCCTTTGGCCTTGTGCACCGTGATGATAACGACTTTCCCCTTGTGCGCCTCGGGGTCGAAGCCGGTATCTTCCTCGCTCAACCCCAGGAATTTGCGCTCGTTGCGCGCCACCTCTGCCAGAGTTGCCACAAGATCTGGCAGCCGTTTATCAGGGCTCGCATCGGCAGAGCGCCGCAGGACCAGCGCCAGTTTGTGCGCGATCGCCAGATCAACAGGCTGATCGAAGAGGTCCTGCGCCAGCGTGAGAATCAGTTGATCGATGGGCAGCGCTGCCGCCTCCTGCCAGCGGCGTACCAGATCACGGAAGGCAGCGAGGTGCTCGTGCAATTCAGGGTTCTCAGCCTCCCATCCCAGGTCAGCCAGCCAGTCCCGGTCCGCGCGCGGCCAGAGGAAGTCCTCCACCCGGTCACACTTGCGCAGCAGCTTGGCCATCTCCTCCAGCCGCGGCCGGAGCGCCTCGTCCTCGCGGTCCTTCCGCCGCCACACCCGATAGACCGTGGACAGCTTCTTCGTAGACGTGGGGTCGGCCAGGTAGCTGACCACATTGCCCAACGCGCCTGCGGTCTCCCGCGTCGAAGGGGTACTGCGCAGCAGTTCCACATAAGGGAGCCTGGCAGTCTTCAACAGCGTCGCCAGCTCGAAGCCGCGTTGATTGCGCGGCACCAGCACAGCCACCGTCTCTTCCGGATGCTCGGGCAGCCAGACCTGCAGCGAGTCCACCACCGCCGCCAGCTCCTCCTGCGGGTTGAATCGGGCGGTGATGAAACGCACTTTCGCCGGGTCGTCGGGCGGATTCGGCTGCGGATCACCGGCGGGCGATGGCTTGATGTAGGGTTCATCCAAAGCATCTCTTACAGCCTCGACCGGATGAAGTTCCCTTGTCCAATCGATCAATGTATTAGCCAGGGTAATAATGCTCTGCATCGAACGCCCCGAGTTGGGCAGGTCACGCTTGAGAACGCCCTCTTCTTCCAGGAAATCCTTCAAAAATTTAGGGCTGGCCGTGGTAAAGGTCTCGTAAATCGCCTGATTGGGATCGCCCACGCGCACCCAATTGCCGGAGGGGCCACAAAGCTGGCGCAGGATTGCCTCCTGAAGCCGGCTGCTGTCCTGCGCTTCATCCTCAAGGATGTAGGGCCAGCGGTGGCGCAGCCGCTCCAGATATTGGTTGTCCAGCTTCAACGCCGTCAACGCCAGCCAGATCAGGTCATCGAAGTCCACCGCGCCGCGGTAGGACAGTGAGCGCTGATAGTCGGCGTAGATCTCCCACCCCATCTCCAACAGCGGCAGGGGTTCCGGAAAACTATCCAGACGATAGCGCAGCTCGGCAGGGGTCAACTGCAAATCTTTGGCCTGCTTGATGAACGCGGAGGCCACGCCAATCACCAGGTCCGGCAACTGCTGCTTCCGCACCCATTCGGCCTTCTGTTCGTCTAGTTCCTCGGAAAGGAGCTCATCCAGCGTGTAGGAATGCTCACGCAGCCAGGCCGTCGCGGCGTTCTGCAGGACCTCCTCGGCCGCCCGCTCGTCGATGATCTGGAAGTCATCGGAGAGGTTCACCAGCGCCGGGCGCTCGCGCACGATGTCGTGGCAAAGGCCATGCAGCGTCCGCACGCGGTAGCCCAGGTTCGGCAGCAGGCCGCGCTCCTGGATGAAGCGCCCCACCCGCCCGGAAAAGTTACTGACGGCGGAATTGACCAGCGTCACGACGAGGATCTCCTGGTCGTCGTCCAGGCTGCCTTCCGCGACGAGCTTCGCCGCCAGCATCGACAACGTCCACGTCTTGCCGCTCCCGGGCACCGCCGAGACCCCCATCTTCCCCGCCGTGTACGCCAATACTGCTTGCTGTTTAGGTCGTGGTTGTACCATTGCGCCTGTGCACCTATTCCCCGTCATCCGTCATGCGTCAAACGTCAGGAACTCGAAATCCTGACGTTTGACGTTTTGACGTTTGACGCCTTGATTCCTCACGCTTCCTGCTCCCGCAGCACATGCTGCAGTGCCTTCAACAGAGGGCCCTGCTGCTCGTAGCCGCCCTCCCCCAGTTCACTGAATCCCAAAAAGATACCCTTGCGACAGCGGTGCAGCAGCCCCTGCGTGATGCGCTCCAGCGTCTCCGTATTGGCCGCCACCTCGCGGGCGTCTGTCCACTGCTCGCTCATCGGCCAGCGGCGGCTCAGGATGTAGGGCTGCGTCAGCGGCTGATTGAGCCGCT
>JAVEWB010000255.1:0-4034 GCA_034004765.1 Anaerolineae bacterium | reverse complement strand
AGCCTCAGCCATGATGAGGGGCTGGCCGTTGCGTTTGTCGTCGCGATCGGGACGCTGTCACCGTCGGCTTAGCGCAGTCCGACGTTTCATACAACACACACCAGGAGGTTTACCATGCGCGCGGTCGTACAACGTGTTTCCAGGGCCTCCGTCACCGTTGCAGGAGAGGTGGTCGGTGCCATTAAGGAAGGGCTGCTCGTCCTCCTGGGCGTCCAGGTGGGCGACAGCGAGGCGGATGCCTGCTGGCTGGCGCATAAGACCGCCAATCTGCGTATCTTCCCCGATGCCAATGACAAAATGAACCTTTCGGTCATGGACATAGGGGGCAGTGTTCTGGTCGTCTCACAGTTCACCTTGCAAGGGGATGTCCGGCGCGGCTTCCGCCCATCGTTCGACCGGGCTGCCGTGCCCGCGGTCGCCGAACCGTTGGTGACCCGCTACTGCCAGGCGCTGCAGGAAGCCCCCGTCCCTGTGGCAACCGGCGTTTTCGGTGCCCACATGATCGTGGAATTGGTCAACGATGGGCCGGTCACACTCATCCTGGAGCACGGCCCCCAGGGCGAGGGTGAAGAGCCCGCCCGATAGGAGAAAAACATGGAACAGGAAACGGCGCTGTGGAACTGGATTCTCTTCGGAGGTAACGTCCCCACGCTGCGGGCCAAAACACTCCTGCAGCAGTGGCACGCCTCGGGGCTTGCCCTGCGTGACATCCTGGGAAAACTGCCCGCCGAAGCCGCGTCCCTGGGCCTGACCGCCGAGGAAGCGCGCAGCCTGCAGCCTCCGGCGTCCCTGTCCGCACTCTCCGCGCTCCGCTGGGATGAACCCGAATACCCGACCGGGCTCCAGCGGCTCCCTCTCAAGTTGAAACCGGCCTTGCTCTTCTACCAGGGGGAAAAACAGGTGCTGCTGCACCCCATCATCTATTTTCCCCCCGCCCCCATCCAGGAGGAAGAGGAGGAGACCGTACGTGAGGCACTCAGTTTGGTCCTGGGAGAGGCGCTGCTCCCGGCCGCCGTCCAGGGGAGCGATCAGGCCGCGCTGCTCCTGGAAGAGATGGAAATCACCGAAGGAGAAGCGCTGCTCTTCGTGCGCAGCGGGCTGGATCAAAGGGAAGCGACGACGCAGGAACTGGTCCTGTTGGAACAGCACCGCCTGCTGCTCCTCAGCCCCCTACCGGCGGGGACACCACTCAACCCCAAATGGGAGCCGATGCTGAGTCAGGTAGAGGAAGCTGCCGCGACCTGCAGCGTTTCCACCGCAGCAGCCATGCCCCCAGCAGCCATTCCTGGAACGCCGACACTCTGGATCACTGCAGCCCTTCCGTCTCCCTCCATGCCGGCAGACGTGCATATCATCCAGGATGCAATGGAACTCATCACCTGGCTGCTCAATCATGAAAGCAGCCGGCCCCTCATGCCGGAGGAAGACCCCGAAGCCGATCCCGAGGTGCTGCCACCGCTTTCACCCGAAGAGACCCTCCACATTCTTGAACACGGGGGGCATATCCCGGACATACTGCGCAAAAAGCTATCGCAGAAATGACCGCTCCGTCATGGGACGCCGACCAACGACACGGCATCGATCTGGTTCCAGAAGCCGGTGCGCGATTCATCCAGCTCCACCCGCACCCCGACCGTCCTGGTAAGCGCACGCGAGACCGACACGCTGAACACTCCCGGACAGGGCTCTGTCGTATCAGTCCCCTGCCAGACAAGCTGCTCCTCGCCGGCCTCGTCGATGAGGGTGACGCGGGCAAGACTCCCCCGGCCCAACGTTTGATAGATCCGCACTTCTGTGGCGTAAACGGGGGTATCGTAACGTAGATCGAGCCACTCCAGCCCATTCCCCCGCGCAGAGGCCCAGGCCCGCGAATCATCCACGCACCCTGCGACATCGGGCTCACCCGTCGCTCGCTGGGCGCTCCAATCCGGCATCCCATAGGCCGAACTTGCCGATGCGCTGCTGGCCCACTGCGAGAGCACAACAGGGGTGGGAGTAACAGCGGTCTCCGGATCATTGCGCCGGACGCATCCCCCCAGCGCCATCAAAATCACGATACCTGAAATAAGAACGGCCTTTCGCATTTATCTTCCTCCACAATTGACAAAGATGCATTTTACAACGCACGGAGGATAAAGCAACTTTTGAACAACAAAAAGCCTTTTTGGGTATTGCTTTTCTTTTTTGTTGTGTTATAATTTTGATATGCAAAAAGTGAAGCATAGAAGTGGTCTATACCAGTAAGTCGATATAGTGAGGGGCTTTCTCAATTTTAGAAAAGGAAAGGAGCACCATGTTTCAGGATAGAATACGTGAAAACTACGATGGATTAACACCCGGCTTCCGCAGATTGGCCGATTTCCTCATGACCAATACATTGGATGCCGCCTTCTTAACTGCTACAGAGCTGTCTCGTCGGGTAGGAGTGGACCCTGCTACTGTGGTGCGTTTCGCACAGGAGTTGGACTACTCCGGATACCGGGAACTCTCACGGGAGATCAAGCACTATGTGCGCGATCAGGTGACCGCAACCTACCGTAAGGCAGCCGAGGCAGGTACCGTCGAGCAGTTGCTCATGTCCCTGGTCGAAAATGCACAGCAGAATCTCCAGCACTTCGTCACCACCGATTTGGCCGGCGTGGCAAAAGCGGTTGAGATTTTCAAAAACGCCTCCCATATCTGGATCGTTGCCGATTTCATGGGGTACGACATCGCCAACTTCATGGCTAAGAGCTTCAAGAATCTGGGGTTCTCTGCTGCATCGTTCTACCCCAGCATGTCAGAGACGGCCAGCGCTGTGTCCAACATGAAAGAAGGCGAGATTCTGTTAGCGATCGTCAACGATGGCCCCAGCGTCGATTCGGGATACGCAGTCCGCATGGCCAAGGAAAAAGGGTTGAAGACGATTTGCATCACCGGCACGGGCGTTGTCCTGCCGGCGCGCGAGGCAGAGACCACCGTGATCGTTCCGGTCAAAACGCCTGCGGGTGTGCCCAGCTTTGGCACCGAAATGCAGATTCTCTCCCTGATCTGGGAAGCGCTTGCTACCCAACGCAAGGAAGAAACCGCCGAGCACTACAAGACCCAGCAGGAAAACATGGACAAACTCCTCAAATTACGCGCAGAGACACCCGAATACGAGGTTGCCTCCCCGCAAGAGATGTGGAGCAGGAACGTCGAGGAGTAATACCATCGCCCTCCCATACAAAACGGCTCCCCAAAAGGAGCCGTTTTACTAACCCGGAGCGGGAGCATCCCTGCCCCATTATCAAGGAGAGTCTTCCATGTTCCATGATCGAATCCGGGAGTCTTATGACAGCCTTACGCCGGGATTCAGAAAACTGGCGGATTTCGTCACGCACAACACTCTGGACGCCGCTTTCCTCACCACAGCAGAACTGGCCGCGCGTGTAGGGGTTGACCCTGCAACCGTCATTCGTTTTGCTCAAGAGATCGGCTACTCAGGATACCGCGAACTCTCCAAAGAGATCAAAGAATACCTCCACAATCAAATCACCACCACCTACCATAAGGTAACCGAGGCAAAAAGCGAAACAGAACTGATAGAGGCCATAGAGGAACATCTTTTATCAACACTCCAACAAACCTTCGCTACAGAAACATCCTCCCTGGTGCGCGCGGCGCACGTACTCAATCAGGCTCCACAGATCTGGATAGCCGGTGAGTTCACCTCTTTTGCCCTCGCACAGCTCCTTGCCCAAAGGATGCAGGCGATCGGCATCCATGCGGTTGCCTTCCAGCCGGGGATGACAGAAAGCGCCAGCGTCATTACGGCCATGCAATCGGGGGACGCACTCCTGGGCATCGCCTTCGGGCAGCCCGGCATCGATACAGGCTACGCGATGAAGCTCGCACGGGAAAAAGGCGTGACAACCCTCTGCCTCTGTCACTCCAGCACCATTCTTCCTGCCAGGGAAGCCGATATCGTGCTCACAGCTACCACCAACAGTCCCATCAGTTTCGCAAGTTTCCACGCCCTTGTTGTTCTATCATCCATGCTCGTAGAAGCCATC
>JAVEWB010000254.1:0-4038 GCA_034004765.1 Anaerolineae bacterium | reverse complement strand
GTCCGATCTGCGTGCCGGTCACCGTCTCGATGACATCCTCCAGGGGCGCATTCTCCTTGAGCATTGTGGCGATGATCCCCGAGGTCAGCGTGGCGAGGATATTGGCCTTGACCCCGCTCCCCAGCCCATCGGACAGCACGATGCGGGTGGCCTCCTCCGTACTCAGGATTTTGAACTTGTCGCCGCAGAGCTCTTCGCCGTATTTGTTCAGGCTTAGCCCGTAGACATCCAGGAAATCGTCCATGCGGCTAGCTCTCCTGTTCCAGGATCTCCCGCAGCTTCAGCAAGCTCACCTTGGTCTCGGCGGTGGTCTCCCCCAGCAGTTCCGCGATTTCCTGGGCGACTTTCATCTGCTTGTTGACCACCTGACTTACTCTTTCCAGTGTCGCCTGTTTCAGTTGATGCAGTTCCTGCTGCTGGTGCCAGTCGTGCGAGAGATCGACTACGATGCAGCCGATGATGCCTTCATCTCTGATGGGAAAGATCACTTCCCGCACGTAAAGATCATACTGGGGATAGGCCTGCTCTTTACCCGTAATGACCTTGTTCCCTTCCCAGGCCTCCTGGAAGTCTGTTATATCGCCCAGCAGCGATCCGGCATCTTGCCCAAGGATGCTCTCCTCGTTGCAGCGAAACATGGCGCAGAAGGAAGGGTTGACCACCTTGATCCGCATGTCGGTGTCGACGACCACCAGCCCGTTGGGGTCGTAATCCCAGAGAAGCTCCCAAAGTGTTTTCGCAGCCATTCTTTTTCGTCCTTTGTCGGTCAATCGCTTGGTTGAGTATAATGCAAGAAGACTTTGAGGCAAGGCGTTCATTGGGACCGCGGCCATCCTGGCCCGGCGCCGCCCGGGGCTAACCCTCCGCTTCGCTTAGGGCAGGCGACCCCGGGCTACAACAATCGCGCCCGCTGATGAAGATTAAGAAATTAAGCCGGTAATAGACCGCGCCCGTCAGCCCAGGGCCGACTTTTCCTAGTGGTTTCTACAGGTGCAAACGAGCCCAGATTGTGCTACACTGAAAGCTAGGTGGGAGGGTCCGCGATGAAAAAATGGATGATAGGCTTCGATCTTCTCTGTCTGGGTCTGGTACTGCTGCTGATCGGCGGGGGGACACCGCCCCAGCCGCGCGTTTCCGAATCTGCCGACGGACTGCCGCTGCGTTCGTTGGTCGTGCTGGCCGAGCCGGAGGATCCCTACGCCGTGCTGGCAGACGAGATTGCTCAGGCGGAGGATGCCCCGAGGCTGAACGCTCTCGAAGAGCTGGAAGCCGTGGACGCGGCCTACGTGGTCTACGTAGCGTCGCCGGCATGGCTCACGGAAAGCAAGCTGCTGGCTTTGAGCACGCTGAGTGTGACGACCGGGCGCTATCCTGCCGTGGGCATCATCAGCGGCTCCACGCTGGAGCAGGCGCGCGCGCTGTGGCTGCGCGGCGCGGAGGTCCATGCCGGGAAGGGGTTCTTAGGCAGTGGCATCGATGAACCGGGGAAACTCGCGGAGTCCACCCTCTGGGAGATGAGTGCCGAGCCGGTTGCCGCACAGCCCCTGACCAAGCCCGGGCTGCTGGATGCGCTGGCAACGGCGGATTACTTCTATTGGGCGCGTCACGCGTCGCCGGCCCATTGGTACTGGTACGAGGGAGAGGAACCCGTGATCGATGAGGAGCTCTCCGGCACCGATCTTCCCGTGCTCGGCCCTGTGGTGATCCACACCCCGAGCTGCCGTTCGTTCCTGCCCTGGCGCGAGGATTCGATCGCGCTGGCTTTCACCGATCACGGCGCGGCGGCCTATCTGGGACATCTCTATTCTCCCTGCTGCCTGGGCTATTTCATCGGGAGCTTGCACACACTTCCCGGTTACAACACCTGGCCCGGCGTTCCCATGGGCGTGCTGGCGCAGATACAGAACCGCGCTTCCGAGCGGCCCTTTGCGACGCAGCCCTACTTCTTCATGCTGGGGGATCCGCGCATTGCCCTGCAGGCCAGTGCCCCTTACACGATCACTTCGGATACGCTGGAGGGGAATTGCCGCGTGATCCGCGGCACCTGGGAGAGTGCAGCGCCTGAGCCGGGCGTCCTGCCGCTGCGCATCGAAGGAGGCGCGGCCTATCCCTTCATCCGGGTCACGGGGGTGGGGGCCGTCGCCGACAGCGACCTTTTCTACAACCGTGCCATCCAGCCGCTGGCCGTACAGGGGGACAAGGTCGTCCTGATCTTACACGCTAATGGTCCCTTCGAGGTGGTGCTGCGTGGCTCGGTGCCCTTCCTGTGGCGGCAGGTCGACACGCTGCGCGACGCTTTCGAGTACACGTGGTGCACCGTGGCCCCGGTGGCGGATTGGCTGGGCGTGGTGCCGTTGCTGCTCCTGCCGGGACTGGCGGTCGTCAAGCGCCTGCGCAAGAAGCCGCTTCGTCCCTACCTGCCGGCCCTGGGCATCGGCGTGGGGTGGGCAGGGATCCAGTTAGCCTTTTGCCTGCTTCGGGCGGGCAAGGTGAGCGTGAGTCCGTATCTGCTGCGGCCCACCGCGGGCGAACTCGGCTGGGCGTTCGTGGAGACCGCCGCGTTCGTGCTGCTTGGCCTGGTGTGGATGATGGACGCGCGCAAGCTCTGGGGTAAGGTGCTGGGGCTGGGCGTCTGTGTTGCACCGACGGTTGTGCTCCTGGGGTTTTACACCGGCTTCATCGCCCTGCTCAATCTCTTTATGAGCCAGAAGGTCCCGATGGGCATCTGGCCGCTGAATTACACCCAGGTGCGGCTGCTCGCCATCGTGGCGATCGTCGAGGCGGTGGTTGCGCTCAATGCGTATTGGCTGCTGTGCAAGAGCCTCACCCCCCCGACCCCCCTCTCCACTCCGTAGAGAGAGGGGGAAGAGGATGATGCGTTTGCAATTTTCTCTATTTTCCCTACACTACTTATGCAGCGCAAAGGTGCTCCTATTCAGTGAAAAAGAGATGCGAGGAGAGGCCTGTGCCGTCAGATCTGTGGGAAAAGCTGAAGCCGTTGGCGCGTCAAATGTGCCATGAGCCGACCCCGGCAGAGGAGATGCTTTGGCAGCGACTGCGCAACCGTGGGGTAGCGAACATCAAATTCCGCCGCCAGCATGTGATAGAGCGGTTCATTGTGGATTTCTATGCAGCCGAAGCGCACCTGGTCGTTGAAATTGATGGCCCTATTCATGAGTATACGCAGGAAGAGGATGCCCTCCGCCAGGAATACCTGGAAAGCCTGAACTTGCATGTAATTCGTTTTACGAACGAACAAGTCTATATGACATTGAAGCCGTGTTGAAGAGCATTGCTGACTTCACCCCTTGCCACGGAGTGGAGAGGGGGCAGGGGGGTGAGGCTTGACTTTCCCATGCGAAAGCCTATAATAGAGCTATGAGTGGAACAACAGAACAACCTACCAAACCGGTGATGGAGCCCTACCGCCTGTGGAATGTCAATGACCTCTCTCAGGCTTCGGGTAAAAGTAAGCAGTGGGTGCGGCAGTTGCTGCGCGAGGGTGATGAGTTGAAGGGCCACAAAGTAGGGCGGGACTGGGTCGTACTCGATGAGAACGCCCGCGACTGGCTCGAAGACCTCATGTATTCCCCGCAGTAGCGGATCGCCCCGCTGGCTGTCGGCGTACCCAGCCCCTCATGCCTTTTGCGGAGCGACGGTTTTGCCTGTGGCAGGACGCGCGCTTTCGTGGACGGCGTGAGTGGGCTGTTTTGCTGCCCCGGCTCTACAGGACGGCCTCGGCGCGGTCGGATACCGCGGCTACAGGGAGTGGATCAAGAAACTCAACCCTGTAGGTCGGCATGGGTCGGCGGGCGGTGTCTGAGGTAGTCACGCAGCGAAGGACGTTCTCCAGGAGCGGACGGAGAAGCAGCCCGAGTTAGCCTCTCGGTCAATTCTCCATCTTGACTGTCTCTCTTCGTCATCGAGCAAGTCAAGATAGTGCTCATACTCCTCCCAGGAAATCAGTACGCCAACGAGGCGTTGCTGCGCATCGACTACATACTGCCCGCCTCGTTCACACACCGCTTTGATGATCGC
>JAVEWB010000253.1:0-4055 GCA_034004765.1 Anaerolineae bacterium | reverse complement strand
GCTACTCGCACGAGGCGGCTGCCGCCGTCCGGGGTTGTTTGCGCCCGGCAGGCTCGCAGTTCGGCAAGCTGTTTTCCCCCATCTTTGCAGATCAAGGAGAGATTGTCAAGCGTGGTCGTCAGTGGGAGCGTGTGCTGCAACGCTTCCCACGCCTCGTGGAGCCGGGGGGCGCTTTCCGGGTCGGTGAACAGGGTCGGCGGTGTATGGAGCGAGATCAACCAGGGGAGGAGCAGCTCGATTTCGTTGTACAGGCTGTGGAGGTGCGTGTTCAGTCGAACGACCCAGGCATGCAAATTGGAAAGGGCCTCTGCATCCAGCTCACGGGATGCGGTCTTGATCATCTCAACCAAAAGTCGATTTATTTCCGGTGATATTTGCTGAGAGAATTCCTGCAGCAGCGCGAACCAATGCTCCGGGAAGGGGCGCTCTTCTGTGATGCGGCCCTGTACTTTCAGCAGGTAATTCTTGAGGGCGTCATCAGACGTGACTTCATCGGCCAGATATTCGATCAGTATATCGATGATGTCGATCAGCCCCTGGAATCTGGCCCAACGAAGGATGGGGGTGGCTGGCAGTGTGTGGCATCCTTGTTGGAAGGCGATTAGAGCTCCTGCCAGGTTCCCACTGTCCACGGTGGAGACATAGCGCGGCGGCAAAGGCTCAAGTGTGCGGGTGTCGTACCAGTTCAGGAAATGACCTCGATAGCGTGACAGCTTCTTCAGGGTGCCGAAGGTGGGCCGCAGCCGCAGAGTCAGATCGAACAGGCTCATGTAGCCCAGATCATAGGCTGCCAGAGCGGAGAGAATCGTCAACCCTATGTTTGTGGGGGAGGTGCTGTGTGACGTCATGCCCTTGGGATCTTCCTGGAAGTGATCGGGGGGCAGCCAGGCATCATCGGGACCGACAAAGTGTTCGAAGTAGAGCCAGGTCCGCCGGGCCAGGCTGCGGAGCAGTTGGTGCTGCTGCACGGATAGGATGGGCGACGTACTGGCCAGGGGGCGGCTGAGAGCGTGCGCGAGCCAAGGGGCCAGCGCCCAGCCACACAACAGCGGCGCGGCGGATGCAAGCGCTTCAGGGCGCAGCCAGGCACAGAGCAGCGCGAGGATGCAGGCGATCAGTGGGCTTCTGAGCATTAGGTTCAGGGTTATTTTGACATGGGTCGTTTTGCCAAACAGCGTGACGGTATGGGCGGCGGTTGTCCACTGGAGCAAGCGCTTGTGGCTGATGTACATCCGATCGAGCGTTGTGAGGACGGCATCCGTCATAATCGACCCCTCATAGGGGAGGAAAGCCAGACCTAACAGCCAGCGAAACAGCCCGAATCGTGTGGCGGAGGTAAAGGCAGGCGCTTCGTATGTCTTCAGGTAGTGTGTGATGTCGGATGTCAACTGGGTCAAAAAAGGAAGACCGAGCGTCAGGGCACCTATGACGGTCCACACCCACGCCGGCCCGGGGAGCCAGAGCCAGCCGATGACGAGAAAGGCCATGAGGGCCGGGGGAACCAGGCTGCGGCGCAGGTTATCCAGGATCTTCCAGCGATCGAGGGGAGAAAGGTTGCTTTTTATAAGTTTTCCACTGACATGGGGCACCCGTGGACCTAACCAGGGGAGTAGCTGCCAGTCCCCACGCACCCAGCGATGCAAGCGGCGGGTGTAGGCGAGGTAGTGGGGTGGGTAGTCCTCATAGAGGACGATGTCGGTCACCAGCCCTGCCCGCCCATGAATGCCTTCGAAGAGATCATGACTGAGAAGGCGGTTGTCGGGGACGCGCCCCTGAAGGCTCTGTTCGAAGGCTGCGACATCATAGATGCCTTTGCCGGTATAGATCCCCTCCCCGAAAAGATCCTGATAGATGTCCGAGACCGCCCGCGTGTACAGATCGATCCCCGTATCGCCGGCAAAGATTTGACTGAAGAGCGATGCGTTGGCGCTGGTGGGGGTGATGCTGACCCGGGGCTGCAAGACGGTGTACCCGGCGACCACGGCACGGGTCTGCGGATCGAATTCAGCACGGTTCAGAGGATGTGCAAGCGTGGCCACGAGCTGCCTGGCGCCATCGCGCGGAAGTGTGGTGTCGGCATCTAAGGTGATGACATACCGGATGCGCGGGAGAATTTCCAGCGCGCCCAGTTTGACTGTGTAGCTGGTCCTGCCACCGCCGGTCAACAGGTGGTTGAATTCCACCAGTTTCCCCCGCTTTCGCTCCCAGCCCATCCAGCATCCCTCGGCAGCGTTCCACTCTCTGGCGCGGTGAAACAGATAGAAGGGGGAAGGTTCTCCCCGATACTTTTGATTGAGCTGCTCGATGCCCTGTTTTAGTCTTTCGAGCAGTTCCGCTTCTCCCGGCATCTCCGGCTGTGGGGCATCTGCAAAATCGGTCAGCAGCGCAAAGGTGAGGTGGGGGTCGATATTCCCCAGGTAATGCAGTTCCAGTTGATGCAGCAGGGAGACAATCTCTTCTTTACTTTTGATCAGGACGGGGATGACAACCATCGTGGCGCAGTCGCCTGGCAGGCCTTTCTCGAAGGCCATCTTGGGCAGGATGCGTGGGGGAAGGCTGTGGGTGATCCAATGATTCAGCAGTGTGAGGCTTAGGGTCATGGCAGGAATGACTCCCAACAGTCCGGCTGCCAGCGTTTGTGCTACCGTTCCCCCGACACGCAGCGTGTAGGATAAAAGTGCTATCAGGAGGCTGCCGGTGAGCGCCAGGGCACTTCCTATATACATCAGTGTGGGATGGCTGCGAAGCTGCCGCAGCACCTTTTCTGTGAACGGTACATGATACCCCAGCCGAGTTTCCAGAAGGGTGCGCCCGGCATCCACCAGATAAAAACCCACATGACCGGCGCGATTGGAGCTGTCGGTTTGCTTCTTCCGTGGAACGGAGCGCGCCAGTGCGATAGCTTCCCGTGCAACCTGCACCTCGTCCTTCCCCGTCTGCAGCGCCAGCGCTTCGACCGCTCCTCGGTAGCGATCGCGGGTCTTGAAATCCATGTGCGCATAGACTTGAGCGGGATCGGTGCGCAGAATTTCCTCGACCTGACTCACGCTTTCAAAGAAGGCCTTCCAATCCTGGTTGGCCAGGGTGTGAAGGCTGATGATGCTGTTTGCCACCAGGGTTTCTTCTCTTAAGTCCGGTGGCGGCGTGATACGCGCGGGTACAGGAGCTTTGCTGCCGGTAAGATGGGCCAATGCCTGTCCCAACACCCCCAAAGCCGCCAGCCGCAGCATGAGGGGCAGTGCCCAGAGTTCTCCCATCGTGAGCGGCGCGGCACGTTGGTAGGCACGGATGAATCGCCGGACCTTTTGTATATCTATAGGCGTGGTGGCATTTTGGACGATTTCTCGCGCGATGCCATAGATACGTGGGTACCTGAGCGGTTCGATGTCCAGCTTGGGCAGTTTGCGATAGTACCCCACCGGCAAGCCCTCGCGGATCTGCCGGAGCGCCTGTTGGACAATGTAGAAGTTATCCAGCAGCCACTCGGCAGCGTAGGAGCGAGCTACTTCTTCTTCCGAACCCTGGAGAAAGGTCTGGTAAGCGTGCGTTAAGAGCGCTTCCAACTCGCGTAGGTATTTTTTGAACGGCTCCACCCGGCCAGGTTTTGGAGAAAGGCGTTGTTGTTCTGCCAGGTACTGTGCCTGTTTCGTTTGAAGGGTCCTATCCTCTGTTGTGTCAGGGAGCGTCCCCATAGCATTCATCTTTATGGTGGGTCAATGCCCTTTTTGCTCTCTTGCTGCAATCTCTGCGAGCGTGGGCTGTACCTTATTGGGTGTGATATCCTGTACGATCAACACAGGAGAGGTCCCATAGGCGATGAGACCGATCACCAGACTCCCATAAGGCCATTTGACGCTTTGGGTGGAGCCGTGGGCGCTTAGAACGACCAAATCGATCGCTTGCTGTTCTACCAATTCGTGTAACGTCAACTGAGGGCTATCGCTGACGGATAGATAGGTGGTTATCTGACCGGGATAGTCGCTGCGCAGGCGATCCAGATAGGCAGCGGCTACCTGCTGATTTCTCTTTATCAGGTGTTCTACCATGAGGCTGTC
>JAVEWB010000252.1:0-4055 GCA_034004765.1 Anaerolineae bacterium | reverse complement strand
CTTAGCAGCGGCAGCACCTACGAGGGTGCGTTGTGCATCTATAACAACTCGCCGTTGACTCCCCTGCTGACCGTTCCGATCACGCTGCAGATCCCAGCGCCCCAAATTGACGTGCTCCCCACGGGGGTAACCGCCATGCAACTTCCGGACCTCCAGGGCACCCGGGTCGTGACCCTCAGCAACGGCGGAAACGGCACGCTGACAACAACAGTGACAGAGGGGTCATCCGACTGCAGTGAGATCAGTGACCTGCCGTGGCTTGCTGCCACTCCCATCACTGGCACGCTCCTCCCCGGCACAGAGCTGCCCCTTACCGTTCAACTGGATTCCACCGGACTCAGCAGCGGCAGCACCCACGAGGGCGCATTGTGCATCTACAACAACACGCTGCTGACCCCCATCCTGTCCGTTCCGGTCACGCTTCAGGTCCCTTGGGCTTATACGCTCAACCTGCCGCTGGTCCTCAGAGACTATTCGGAACCGTAAGCTCCATAAAAAACTGCGGCGCACTTCGAAAGTGCGCCGCAGTTCTATGCCCGTTCTACTGCGTCAGTCGCGACAGGTGTTCGCGCACCTGTGCCGCCTCGCCCTCCATCTCCGCAAGCTTTTCACGCTCACGCGCCACAACAGGGGCAGGAGCTTTCTGCGCAAATTCGCCATCCAGACGCGCCCGGCTCCCGGTAATGCGTCCCTCCAGGGCATCCAGGTCCTTCTGCAAGCGCGCTCGCTCGGCATCCAGATCCACCAGCCCCGCCAGCGGCAGGTAGGCCACCACCTCGCCGGAGACCACCGAAGCCGAGTTCGCCAGCGGCTCACAGGCCGGGACGAGGTCCAACCGCTCCGTATCCAGGTGCGTTAGGAAGGTCAGGATCTCCTGACGTGCAGCCACCACGGGCGTCAGGGCTCCGGCGACCACCGTGGCCGCAATGCGCTTCCCCGCCGGGACGTTATATTCCGCCCGAACGTTGCGGATGTCGCGGATCAGGTCCATCAGGACCGCCATCTGTGCCTCAGCCTCATCGTCCAGGCGTGCGGTCTCCTGCATCGGCCAGGAGGCCAGGATCAGAGCCTCACCCTGTTTCATCTCCTGCGGCAGCGCCTGCCACAGGACTTCTGTCACATAGGGCATGAAGGGGTGCAGCAGCCGCAGCGACTGCTCGAGCACCGTCAGCAGCACCGCGCGGGGTACCGCTTTATCGGCGGCCTCGTCGTACAGCCGCACCTTCGACGCCTCGATGTACCAGTCGCAGAACTCATCCCACAGGAAGTCCCGAACACGCCGCCCCGCCTCACCGTACTGGAACGACTCGAACAGCTCGAAGACGTCACCGGTCAAACGATGCAAGCGGCTGAGGATCCAGCGGTCCTCGAGCAGCAGCCGCTCGGCAGGGATCTGCTCCAACCGCAGCACCGGCGCATCCTCGCCGAGGTTCATCAGGATGAAGCGGCTCGCCTGCCAGATCTTGTTGGCAAAGTTGCGCGCTCCCTCCAGGCGGCGCGGGTCCAGGTTCATGTCATTGCCGGGCGTGGAGGAGGTCGTCAGTGTATAACGCAGCGCGTCCGTCCCGTACTCCTCGATGATATAGAGCGGATCGTACTTCCAGGCATCCGGCATCGACTTGCTGATCTTCTCGCCGTGCTCGTTGCGAATCAGGCCGTGAAGATAGACGGTGGAATAAGGCGCATGCCCCATCAACTCCAGGGAGAGCATCGTCTCGCGTGCCACCCAGAAAAAGAGGATGTCATAGCCGGTCTCTCGCATGTCGGTGGGGAAGAATTTCTGCAGATCAGGAGACGCCCCATCAGGCCAGCCTAACGTCGAGAAAGGCCACAGACCGGAGGAGAACCAGGTATCCAGGACGTCCTCATCCTGGCGGATCGCGGCGCTGCCGCACTTCGGGCAGGTTGTGGGATCCTCGATGGCGCTCCACTGGTGGCCACACTCGTCGCAGTACCAGACAGGGATGCGGTGCCCCCACCAGAGCTGCCGGCTGATGCACCAATCACGGATGTTCTCCATCCAGTGGAAATAGGTCTTCTCGAAGCGCTCCGGGATGATGCGCATCTCGCCGCTTTCCACCGCCTTGATGGCCTTCTCGGCCAACGGCTTCGTGCGCACGAACCACTGCGTGCTGATGCGCGGCTCGATGATGGAGTCACAGCGCTGGCAGTGGCCCACGGTGTGGTGATAAGGCTCTATCTTCACCAGGAGCCCCTCTTTCTCGAAGTCCGCCACAATGGCCTCCCGGCAGGCGTAGCGATCCAGCCCCACGTAGGGGCCGGCCTGCTCGTTCATCTGCGCCGTGTCGGTCATCACGTCGATCTGGGCCAAACCATGCCGCTGGCCGATTTCATAGTCGGTGGGATCATGCGCCGGGGTCACCTTGACCGCACCGGTCCCGAACTCGGGCTGCACGGCATCGTCCGCCACCACCGGGATCTCCCGGCCGATTGCCGGCAGCGCTGCACACTTTCCGACTAACGCCTTCCAGCGTGCATCCTCCGGGTGGACCGCCACGCCGCTGTCGCCCAGGATCGTTTCCGGGCGGGTAGTCGCCATGTGGATGAACTCAGTCGCGCCCTCGGCCCAGCGACCGCTCCCCCAGGGATGGCGCGGTCCCTGCCAATCGGCATTGACGATGGGATAGCGGATGTACCAGAGATGGCTGTCATGCTCCGTCGGCTCCACCTCCAGATCAGAAACCGCGGACTCGCAGCGCGGGCACCAGTTGACCATATACGGCCCCCGGTAGATCAGCCCGCGCTCATAGAGAGTGGAGAACGCCACCCGCACCGCATAGCTGAGCCCCTCGTCCAACGTGAAACGCTCGCGGTCCCAGTCGCACGAGACGCCCAACTGCCGGACCTGCTCAGTGATCCGGGCGTGCGTCTTCTTCTTCCACTCCCACACACGCTCGATGAAAGCCTCACGGCCCAGATCCTGGCGGGTTTTACCCTCATCCTCCAAAAGATGACGTTCCACGACATTCTGCGTGGCAATCCCCGCATGATCGCTTCCCGGCAAGAAAAGCGTCTCGAAGCCGCGCATCCGGTAGTAGCGGGTCATCAAATCCTCCAGCGCGACCGTGATGCCGTGGCCCAGGTGCAGGATGCCCGTCACGTTGGGCGGAGGCATGGTAATACAAAAGCGCTTGCCCTCCTGGGAAATCAATCCCTTTGCGGCCATCGTCTCCGGCTTGAAATAGCCTTGCGACTCCCACCAGTGATACAGCGCCTGCTCGTGGTCCTTCGGATTGTACGTCTTCGATAAGTCAGCCATCATCCCCTCCTTGAGATACAAAAAAGCCCCTTCCGTCCAGGGACGGAAGGGGCTCCGCGGTACCACCCTGATTCACCGAATCGATCGGTGCATCTCCATCACCCACAAGCACACGCTTAGGGGTGTTCGCGATAACGGGCGAACCCGTAGCCAGCTACTCACGCACGCGCTTTCACGGCTCAACTCCCGGGCGACCTTCGGTGGTGAAGCTTGCAGAGGGCTTGCAGCCAACGACCCTCCTCTCTGCCCGGCAAAAGCCGGTTCGCCAACACCGGGACCACCTACTCCTCCCGTTCGTCGTCTTTCATCAGATTGACATCAAGTATATGTAAATTTGACAGATTGTCAAATTTAAGGAGCTGTTTCTTCTTATTCTCCCTCCACCGTGAATACACTGCCATCGCTGCGGCCGAAGACCTCCGGGAAGTACATCTCCGAAGCCGTGGCCGGCATCACCTGGAACTCTCCCGGCACGCTGGCCCGCATCATGTACGTATACTCGTAGGTGCCGCGCGGCAGATAGGAGGCAAAGAGCGCCACCTTCTCATCGCGCATCTCGGCGTGAGAGAACCACCACCAGCCCCACCCCTGCCAGTGGAACCATTCATTCTCCTCCTCGGCCGTCAGGTTGCGCAGGCCGGGCCGCTGGCCCACCACGCTTGTCGTCTTGAGGCTGACATCGACCGCCTCGAATCCGGCGGGGAGCGGGTCTTCCACAACGACGTAGTACAGGTCGGTAGGCGCCACCAGCGTGAGCTTCACCCGCACGACATCT
>JAVEWB010000251.1:0-4061 GCA_034004765.1 Anaerolineae bacterium | reverse complement strand
GTTATGCGGAAACGCGTGACCGCATGGATCTACCGGGAACCTCCGGGCTCTCTCCTTACCTGCGCTTTGGGATGCTCTCGGCCCGGCAGGCTGCCGTGGCGGCGCTGGAAGTCGGCGAACATCCCGAAGCCCGCGAGGGAGCGCAGGTCTGGCTGGACGAATTGATCTGGCGGGAGTTCTACTTGCACATTTTGTACCACTTTCCCAATGTGCTTCGGGAGAGCTTCCGGGAATCGCTGCGGGAGATCCCCTGGGACAATGACACGCGTGCTTTTGCGGCCTGGCAGGAGGGACTGGCCGGTTACCCTGTGGTGGATGCGGCCATGCGACAGTTGCGGGCCACGGGGTGGATGCACAACCGTGCCCGGATGATTGTGGCTTCTTTCCTGACCAAGGACCTGCTCATCGACTGGCGCTGGGGGGAGCGGTACTTCATGCAGCAGCTTGTGGATGGCGACCCCGCCTCCAATAACGGCGGATGGCAGTGGTCCGCGGGCACCGGCACGGATGCCGCGCCTTACTTCCGCATCTTCAATCCCGTGCTGCAGGGGGAGAAGTTCGACCCTGAAGGGGCCTATGTCCGCCGCTGGGTCGGCGAGTTGGCGCGGGTGCCCGATCGCTACCTTCAGCGCCCCTGGCTCATGCCGGAGGAAATTCAGCGAGAAGCAGGCTGTATCCTTGGAAAAGACTACCCCGCCCCTATGGTAGATCATGCCTGGGCCCGCGAGCGCACGCTTGAAGCCTATCGGCAGGCTAAGGTAAAGCAAGGAAAGAAGGAGAGGTCTGCATACGAAGATGTCGGAAGCTGAGCATGAATTTGTCGTTCCAGCCGTGCCGCATCTGGTCTTGCACGGCACCTGGACCGCTGGCCACTTCTTTATTTGGGCGGAGTCGGCGGAGTTCGGCGCGAGCTCCTGTGGTCGTCGTCCCAAGCTCGCGCCCCACCCCTATACGGCACCCGCAGAGGTGCTGCGCGATGCTTTGACGCGCGGGTATCCTGATGGTGTGTGGAATGCCATGCCTGAAGCATCTCATGGCATCTTTTTGCCTTCCTCTGAAACCTCTCCGCTGCTGCCGCCCTGGCTGCGTCCCGAGGCTGTCGGCGCGGACCTGGACAAGTCTGCCATGACAGAAGAGGCGGTGGTGCTTGCCCCCTGGCAGGTCAAAGGGCTGGCATTGGATGTGCTTGCAACTCTCAGTTTGCTGGTGGCGCTGCCGGCGCGAAGTGCTGACCGCCGTTGGGGGAGCGACTTGCGCTATTGGTCCGCGGTGGCAAAACTGGGGTTGGAGCTTCTGGCCCGGCAGGCGTATCTCCCGGCTTTGCAGGAGGACGCGGGTACTTACATTGCTGTCTGGTTGCCTATTCTTGATCATCCTGAGGACCGCGCGCGGCTGCGCGTGTTGGCCGAAGCCATGCCTCCGGTCTGCCGCGCCTGCTTTGCTTCAAAGGCTGATCCTGACCCGATGCAGGTTCCGACGCCTGACGCGCTTGTGGATGATTTCCTTAAGCGCTTGATAGACTGTGCTGTGCGTGAGTGGGGTTCTGTGCAGTTGGACAAACGGCGCAAAGCGCCGGATGGTGTGGCTGGTGTCTGGTGGGAAGCGCTATGGGCTCCCGATGGGCACATAGTCGTGCCGCTGCGGGAACGACGGGCGCTCGCTGCGTTTTACGAAGCCTGGCAGGGTTGGGTCGGGCAATTGCGCGGTGCGGCAGAGGCCGCTTTCCGCCTCTGCTTTCGTCTGGAGGCCCCCGAGGTCGATCCGGAGACGGGGAAGGTGGTGCAGCCCGATTGGGCACTGCGCTACATGCTCCAGGCGAACGATGATCCGAGCTTACTGGTGCCTGTGGATACCGTTTGGGGCGCGCGCGGCGGAACGCTCGAGTACCTCACTTATCGTTTCGAGCATGCTCAAGAGCAGGTGCTGGCGGGGTTGGGGTTAGCGGCTCGGCTTTTCCCACCTATCCGGCAGAGTTTGCGCGCAGCGTGTCCGGAGTCCTGTACCCTCTCTGTCGATGAAGCCTATGCTTTCCTGCGGGAGGTGGGCCCCCTCCTGGAAGGGAGCGGCTTTGGCGTTCTTGTCCCGCCCTGGTGGAATAAGCCCGGTGCACGCCTGGGCGTTCGTGCCAAAATGAAGAGTGATCCTAATATCATCGGTCGGGGAGTGCTCTCCATGGACTCCCTCGTTGACTTTGAGTGGGAGTTGGCCCTTGGAGATGAGCCCCTCACGCGCGAGGAGTTCGAGCGGCTGGTTGCCCTCAAGATGCCGCTGGTGCAGGTGCGTGGTCGGTGGGTACTTTTGCGGCCGGAGGAGATCGAGGCTGCCATTGCCTTTTGGAAGAAACAGCGTGAGCGGGAGCTGTCGCTGCGTGATGCCCTGCAGATGGCCCTGGGCGCGACGGAGGAGGTGAATGGCCTGCCGCTGAACGACGTCAAAGTCTCCGGTTGGATGACCGACCTGCTTGCACAGCTCCAGGCCGGGGAGCAGTTGGAGCCTGTTCCGGTGCCTGAAAGGTTTGTGGGCCAACTGCGCCCTTACCAGACGCGCGGGACTTCGTGGTTGGCTTTCATGCAACAATGGGGGCTAGGTGCCTGCCTGGCCGATGATATGGGGTTGGGCAAGACTATCCAGGCTATTGCTTTGCTGCTTCATGAGCGGGAGCAGACCGCAAAACCGTTGCCGCCGGCATTGTTGATTTGCCCTACATCGGTTGTGGGGAACTGGAAGCGGGAGATCGCGCGATTTGCACCATCGCTGCGGGTTCTGGTGCACCATGGTGCAGAGCGCGAGCGCGGTGAGGCTTTCCTGGAGGCAGCGTACCAGCATGATGTCGTCATCAGTACCTATGGGATGGCGCGGCGGGATGTAGCCGATCTGCAAGAGATCACCTGGAGCGATGTTATTTTGGATGAGGCGCAGAATATCAAGAACCCTCATGCGAAGCAGACTCAGGCAATCCGGCAGCTAAAAGCGGCCAGCCGTTTTGCGCTGACCGGCACGCCGGTCGAAAACCGCCTTTCGGAACTCTGGTCGATCATGCAGTTTCTTAACCCCGGTTTCCTGGGTTCGCAAAGTAGGTTCCGTGAGAGCTTTGCAGTGCCGATCGAGCGGTATCAGGACGATGCCGCGACCAACCACCTTCGTGGCTTGGTCGGACCTTTTATTCTGCGCCGGCTGAAGACGGATGCTACCATCATCCAGGATCTGCCGGAAAAGCTGGAGATGAAGGTTTACTGCTCGTTGACGGCGGAGCAGGCGACGCTTTATCAGGCGGTGGTCGAAGAGTCATTGGGCAAAATCGAGGAGGCTGAGGAGGGTGAGGAAAGCGAAGTGAACCAGGCGCGCTCTGATTTCTCGCGGCGTGGCGCAATTTTAGCGGCGCTTCTGCGGCTCAAGCAGGTTTGCAATCATCCCGCACAGTATCTGGGCGACGGCTCTGCGCTGCCCGGACGCTCCGGTAAACTGGAACGGCTGACCGAGATGCTGGAAGAGGTGTTGGATGTGGGGGATCGCGCTTTGATCTTCACGCAGTTTGCGGAGATGGGGAAGCTGCTGCAGGGATATCTGCAATCTCTCTTTGGTGTGGAAGTGCTCTACCTTCACGGCGGCACGCCGCCCCACCATCGCGATCGGATGGTCGAACGTTTCCAGGCACAGGATGGGCCGCCGCTTTTCCTTCTTTCGCTCAAGGCGGGCGGGACGGGATTGAACCTGACCGCCGCCCGCCACGTCTTTCACTTTGACCGTTGGTGGAACCCCGCTGTAGAGGATCAGGCCACCGACCGCGCCTTTCGTATCGGCCAGACGCGCGATGTGCAGGTGCACAAGCTGATTTGCGGGGGTACCCTGGAGGAGAAGATCGATGCGTTGATCGAGAGCAAGAAGTCATTGGCGCAGAATGTGATCGGAGCCGGCGAAAGCTGGTTGACCGAATTGAGCACCGATGAGTTGAGAAAGGTGATTGCGCTGAGCGGGGAGTAGCCCCTGCTCAGGAGGAACGTATGGCACGCAAACGTTCGAGCTAGTATGATGATTACTGGTACCGCTATGAACCCTCGCCG
>JAVEWB010000250.1:0-4085 GCA_034004765.1 Anaerolineae bacterium | reverse complement strand
TCCAGATCCTCCCAGGTCGCGTCGGTGATCTCACCGGCTCCCAGGATTCCCACAATCTGACCGAAGAAAGCGTTCCGTGTTTTGCGTAGACTCTCAAAAATATCCTTCATAGGCTCTCCAACAAACATTATAGTCGAGGTAAAAAGTGCGTCAAGAAACCACTTACCCCTCCTTCTTATAAAAGTGATAGATGACCACAAATTAACTGATACCTAACTTGACAAATGCTATAAAAATGCGCTATAATGGGAAGGTTAAGTTGATTTAGTAATCTAATCAACAGAGCACAGGTGGGCACCGCCAACCCGTGCTCTGTTTTGGGTTTACGCGTCCCAGAAAGCGCCTAAAAAGCTGTTTGACAATTTATAGGATTTGAATATTTTCAAGGAATAGGCTAAACTAAGGATGGTAGTATACCAGTTTACAGTTGTAGAGGATTGGGATTTGGGCAAGGACGAACTACCGGATAACAAAGAAATAATAGCCGAGACCCCACCGCAAAAGGGGGTGTCCGGCGAGGACTACCTCATCGCGATTGGAAGCGAGCGAGGTTATGTCACGTACGAAGAGATCCTCAGCGTCTTTCCAGACGTCGAGGATGATATCGACCGCCTGGATGAAATTGTCACCAGTCTGTTAGATAGTGGCATTACAGTAGGCGCGGAAGAGGAAGAAGAAGAGAAACCGTCCGATGAATTCATCCTGCACGAGAAGAAAAGCGGGATCGAGGACGATCTTAGCGATGAGACCGAGGAGGATATCTATCGTGCCATCGAGGTAGATGATACGATCGGTCTCTACCTCAAAGAGATTGGGAAAGTCTCGCTCCTGGACGCCGAAGAAGAGGTCGAACTCGCCAAGCGAATGGAAGCAGGGCTCAAAGCTCGCACCCGACTCGAAGGCAACAAGATCAAGAGCGAAGATCGCCGCTACGAACTCCAAATGATCTCCGAAGATGGCCTATCAGCCCGCGAGCACCTGATCCGCGCCAATTCCCGGCTGGTGATCAGTGTGGCTAAAAAATACATCGGACGCGGCGTACCTTTCCTTGACCTGATCCAGGAAGGCAACATCGGCCTGATACGCGCGACCAACAAATTCGACTATAAGCGCGGGCACAAGTTCTCGACCTATGCTACCTGGTGGATACGGCAGGCTGTGACCCGCGCGATTGCGGACCAGAGCCGCACCATCCGTGTTCCCGTCCACATGGGCGACCAGATCAACAAACTGCTGCGCGTCTCTCATCAGCTCACCCAGCGTCTGGGCCGCGACCCTACCCCCGAAGAACTGGCAGCAGAGCTGGAGATCCCGGTACGCAAAGTGGAGCAAATGTTGGATGTTGCCCGGCGGCCGCTCTCCCTGGAAATGCCGACCGACGATGAAGGCGAAAGCACGCTGGGGGATTTCGTAGAAGACACCGAGAGCCTGGCGCCTCCCGACGAGGTCAGTACCGCCATGCTGCGCGACACGCTCTTGGAGATCCTGGCCGATCTGCCTCCGCGGGAGGTCAAGATCCTGCAAATGCGCTACGGGCTGCTCGACGGGCAGACCTACACGCTGGAAGAAGTGGGGAAAAAGCTCGGCGTCACCCGTGAACGCGTGCGGCAGATTGAAGCCCAGGCCCTGAGCCGGCTGCGGCATCCCGCACATGCGCGCCGCTTGCGCGACTACCTGCACGGGTAATCACTGAGACACTGAAACACTGAACGCACTGAAATAAAGAAGGTGGAATGGGAAAACCCATTCCGCCTTTAGGTTACACCGCGGGGAACAGCTCAGACGCGAACGTCCACCACGTGGCCGCCCGCTGCTCTCGTCAGGCGATCACGAATCGCCAGTCCTAATCCCGCCCCGCCAAAATCACGCGCCAGGATAACCGCAACGCCGGCTTTATCCAGAGCGCGCAGCGTTATAAACAGATAACGCGCGATAGCTTCCAAATCGGACTCCGGTCCGGCAGCGCGCAAAATGAACGGCAGCCCTGAAAAGGACGACAGATCCTCCTCTGCCAGGAAAAGACCCACCCGCACGCCTTCACCCCGCAGCCGCTGCGCCTCCTCGCGCATCGCCGAGAGCATCCGGTCACGCGGCCCCTGATAGAGGACCAGCCGGGCCTGCGGCGCATAGTGTTGCGATAATGTGCCGGGAGAGACCACCGTCTCGACACCCGGCTGCACCGGGCTTACCAGGTGAGCCACCGACCCCAAGACCGCTTCCAACGCCTCCCAACTGATGCCACCCGGGCGCAAGATAGTGGGCACGGGCGTGACCAGCGAGAGCACGGTGGATTCTACCCCCACGGAAGTTGGCCCGCCGTCTAAGATCAGATCGATCCGCCCCTCGAGATCTGCCAGGACATCCTCCGCACGCGTGGGGCTGAGCCGTCCAAAGCGGTTAGCACTAGGAGCCGCAATAGGAACCCCTGCCGCCTCGATCAAGGCACGTGCCACCGGATGGGAAGGGATGCGGACCGCCACCGTCTCGCCACCCGCCGTCACCTCCAGCGGAACCTCAGCGCACTTGGGAAGCACCAGCGTCAAAGGACCCGGCCAGAAGTGCTCCGCCAGCACCGACACGACCTCCGGGATCTCACAAGCAACACACGACAGATCCTCGACCGTCGCCAAATGCACGATCAGCGGATCGTGTGACGGCCGCTCCTTCGCCGCAAAGATGCCCCTTACCGCCTGGGCGTCAAGCGCATTAGCGCCCAGACCGTAGACCGTCTCGGTGGGGAAGGCCACCAATCCGCCGGCGCGCACAATCTCAGCCGCCTGCCGGATCGCATCGCCGTCCGGTGCTTCGGGGTCCACCTTAAGCAGACGCGTTTCTCTCATGCCAAACTCTCTCCACGATAAAAGCAATGCCCAGTCCAATCCACAGTACCCTTGCCCAGAGGCGCGGTTCCGTCGCTGCCAGCCCGGCACAGAAGAGAACCCACCCACCCGTCACCGCCCGGGCATAGCCTGGTTCTTCCAGAAGCACCCAGATCGAGCGATGCGCCTGTGAGGCAGCATAAGACGCCAGGCTCCACACCGCCAGGAGTGTAGCCAGGCCCAAGATCCAGAGCGCATTGGCGAGAACAGACCACCAATCTATCATACACTACCACCTAACCAAATTGCCAAATCTAATTACCCGACAGTTTAAGACAGATTCGTACCAGCTGTGATTAAAAAATAGGGCTCCCAAAAGAGAGCCCCATACACCCTAAACACGCCGAGCAGCTATTCCACCCAGATGACCGTCGAATAGGAGTTATCGAACTCATTACTTTCAGTAATCTCCTGTTCAGAGTCCGCCATTACAAAAACTGTGTGAGCACCGGTAACTACCGATGTCCACGTCACCTCGACCAGAGTTGAGCTTGCACATCCATCCAACAAAGCTGATTTCCCTGTACCAATATATACACCTCCCAGCTCAGGATCACCATCATAGAAGGCTACGGAAGGTGGAGTAGAAGTGCCAATATCCCCATTATTGACCACCTCCGCTTGCAAAGTCAAGGTCACAGGCTCACCCGGCAGGGACAGTCCCACGACTTCAGTTGACACCGTGATAGGCTCGAGGTTTACAAAAGCCGCCGCGTGTGAGGTGTAAGCAGCAAAATTATCACCAAAGACGGTGCGTTCCTTGGTGGAAGCATCAAACAGCCAACCATTGAAGTTGGCATCATTCAAACTGTACCAGGCCCAACGCTGCACCAGCCGATAGTCGTCGGCAGGGTAGCCTAGCGTATTGGTCATGGTAGAGAGATAGTCAAATGTGGCATCCATAAAAGTATTAACCCGTTCTGACGGGAATCCCAAATTTGGAGTCATCTGAATGCCGAACTCCGTAATGATCAAAGGACGCTCCTGATAGCCGCGGTCTGCCATCCATTGACGAAAAGCTTCAATGTTGTCCTTGAAAATCTCAATGCTACCGTTATCGTCAATGGTGTAAAGCATCCCCTCGTCAGCAGCAACACCCGGAGGAATATCTGCCCCCCAACAATCATCCGGGTATACTGTACAGCTTCGCTCGCGCAGGATAAAGGCATGGATATTCCACACATCCACCGGCATGGATTCCCCATA
>JAVEWB010000249.1:0-4100 GCA_034004765.1 Anaerolineae bacterium | reverse complement strand
CAGCACCTTTTAGTCGAGGCGGGAACCGGCACGGGCAAGTCCCTGGCCTACCTGGTCCCGGCGCTGCAGTGGGCTATCGAGAACGACGAGCGGGTGGTGATCTCCACCAACACGATCAATCTTCAGGAGCAGTTGGCCAACAAGGACATCCCGCTGTTGGATGGCATTGCGCTCACGGATTTTCGGACGATGGTGTTGAAGGGGCGCTCGCATTATCTCTGCCGACGGCAGTTCCAGGCGCTCCGCCGCCGTGGGGCGTCCACCGAGGAGGAACTGCGGGTTCTGTCGAAGATCCTGATCTGGCTTCCCAATACGCTCAACGGGGACGGTGATGAGCTGTTCCTGCCGACCGCGCAGGAGTGGGCCGTTTGGGCGCACGTCTCTGCCATCCCGGAGAACTGCAACGTACGGGATTGCCCGTATTACGAGGCGGGCGAATGTTTCTTCTATCGGGCACGCGAGAGGGCCGCGGCGGCGCACCTGGTGGTGGTCAACCACGCGCTCCTGTTAGCGGACGTGGCCGCGCAGAACCGTGTCCTCCCGGACTATTCCTATCTGATCGTGGATGAGGCGCATCACCTGGAGAATGCCACGACGGAATCCCTGCACTTTTCGATCGATTGGTATGCGCTGCGGTACAGCCTGGATGAATTGCTCCGTGGGCACGGCAGCTTTCCCAGCCTCATGGAGACCTTGCAGGGTGTCGCTTCCCGGCTGCCGCGTGAGGTGCGTGTCTTGCTCGAGGAGGCTGCGGTGCGCCTTGAGGATGTCGGGGAGTTGACGATGCGGCGTTTCGAAGAGCTCTTCGGCGCGCTGGACGCCTTCCTGGAGGAGAATGTGAACGGTGGACAGCGGACGTATGCCGCGCGCCTGCGCATTGTGGACAGCCTGCGCACGCAGCCGAGCTGGGATCGGGTGGAGGTTCTCTGGTCGGTAGCCGCCGAACCGGCAGCGGTGCTGGTGGATGGACTCCGCCGCCTGTCGGGCGGGTTGGAGGAACTCAGCACAGTTAGCCTGCCGGAGCTGGATGCGCCGCGTTCACAGATGCTGGCGATCAACCAACGGCTGGCCGAAGTGTACGCGCAGTTGAAGACGCTGTTCGAGGAGCCCTCGAAGGGTACGATCTACTGGCTGGAGAAGGATTACAACCGCGGCACGCTTTCGCTCCAATCGGTGCCCTTGCAGATCGGGCCGCTGGTGCGCGAGTCGCTGTTCAAGAAGAAAAAGTCGGTCGTGCTGACCTCGGCCACGCTGCGGATTGCGGGTTCTTTCGACTATATCCGCCAGCGCCTGGAAGCGCGGGAGGCGGCCGAGCTTGCCGTCGGCTCTCCTTTCGATTACGAATCCGCCGTCCTGCTTTACGTGGCGAATGACATCCCGGAGCCGGGCCGCCCCGGCTACCAGGGAACTTTAGAGCGCGCGCTGCTCTCGCTCTTTACGGCGACGAAAGGGCGTGCGATGGCGCTCTTCACCTCGTACAGCCAACTGCACGCCACCGCGCAGGCGATCACCGGGCCGTTGGCGCGGTTGGGGATTACGGTGCATGCCCAGGGGGGTGGCAGCTCGCGGGCGCAACTGCTGGCGAATTTCCAGCGCGAAGAAAAGTCCGTGCTCCTGGGAACGCGATCCTTCTGGGAAGGCGTGGATATCCCGGGCGATGCGCTCTCGTGCCTGGTGATGGTCAAGCTGCCCTTCGACGTGCCCGATGACCCGATTGTGGCGGCGCGTTCGGAGATGTATGAGGACGCCTTCAATGAATACATGGTCCCGGAAGCCATTTTACGCTTCCTTCAGGGGTTTGGCCGGTTGATCCGCACGCGGACTGATCGAGGTGTGGTGGCTGTGCTCGATGGCCGCTTGCTGACCAAGCGCTATGGACGCCGTTTTCTGGATTCGCTGCCCGGGCCGACGGTGCGGGTTGGCTCTTCGCAGCAGTTGGCGGAGTCTGCCGCTTCCTGGCTGGGCGGGAAGCCCCTGCCGGCGGAGCCTGCCGCCGATGAGCCGTGGTCGGTCCCGCCGCCGGAGGAGCCGGACTGGTTCTGGGGAGCTTAGGATCAAGGAGGTCTTATCATGCGCATTGCAGTGGATGCTTTCGGTTCCGATATCTGTCCTCGTCCTGACGTAGAGGGGGCGGTGCTGGCTGCCCGGGAGTGGGGCGATGAGATCATTCTGGTGGGGCCGGAGGAGCGCATCCGCCAGGAACTCGCGAAATACCCTACGGAGGGGCTTAATATTCGTGTGGTCCATGCTCCCGACGTGCTGACGATGGAGGATCACTCCGACGAGGTGCGCCAGAAGGAGGATGCGTCCATCCGTGTGGGGATGCGCCTGGTAAAGTATGGGGAAGCGGATGCCTTTGTCTCTGCCGGGAACACAATTGCCATCCTTTCCTCCGCGATCTTCGATCTGCGGCGCATCCGCGGGATACGCCGTCCCGCGTTGGGCGTTCTCTATCCGCTGGCCCCCAAACCGATGCTGCTCTTGGATATGGGGGCAACTGCCGATCCGAAGCCGGAGTATCTCCTTCAATTTGCCCAAATGGGGGCGATTTATATGGAGAAAGTTTGGGGTATTGCGAACCCCCGAGTGGGACTGCTGACCAACGGCGAGGAAGCCGAGAAGGGCTCCATGGTGGTGCGGGACACGCACCAACTGCTCGAACAGAGCGCCCTCAACTTTATCGGCAACGTGGAGCCTAAGGAGATGAGCCGGGGGGCCGCCGATGTCGTGGTCACGGATGGCTTTACGGGCAACCTGGTGGTCAAGACGGCGGAGTCGGTAGTTTCTTTCATTGGGCGGCTGGTGAAGCATGATCTCTTGGGAAACTCCCTGGCAAAAGTGGCGCTGGTTTTGATGCTGCCGGGGTTGATGGCTGCGTTACCGGGGCTGCTGCTGCTCTATCCCGCCCTGCGCGGCATCCTCAAGCGGACGGATTACGCGGAGTATGGCGGGGGCCTGCTCTTCGGTGTGGATGGGATCGTGATCGTGGGGCATGGGCGATCGAATGCCAAAGCGATCAAGAACGCGATCCGGCAGGGGCGCGAGGCGGCGGCAGCGCAGGTGCTCCAGACGATCAAGGCGGGGCTTCAGGCAGAGCAAGGGGCGGAAGGGGACGCCTAGAGCAACCGCGGAGCGGAAAAGCTCGTAGAGATTTTTATGGCTCCTTTGCGGTGAGCAGCAGCCTGGCATGAATAAACTGTCGCATTAATCATTTGCACAAAAAACGAAATTATACTTCAGGGGTGGCGTTCGATGCAGATCATTGAAAATAAGCCGTATATCGAGAAGCGTACCAAAATTGCGATGGTTGTTCCTTTGATTGCGCTGGGCTTTTTGTTTGGCGGCATTTTTGCGTTTGTGACCTACCCGGAATGGGTTTGGGTTCCGTTTATTTTGATCACGGTGGGGTTCATTTTGGCAAATGCGGGGAACTACCTTCTGGAGCATTTTTCCAAGCGCAATGCTCACCACCTCAGAGTGATCGAGGCACTGAAGGGATTGGATGACAGTTATACCCTGCTGGTGTACAAACTGCCTGTTCCCTTTGTCCTGATCGAGCCCGGTGGAGCGACGGCGATTGTAGTCAAAAATCAGAATGGTCAGATTCGATACGCCGACGGAAAGTGGCAGCACCGACAGCGCTTGCTCTTTTTTCATCGGTTGGGAGGGCAAGAAGGGTTAGGCAGGCCTGAGGAGGACGTTAAAGAGGAATTGGCGCGGCTGGAAAATTACCTGCATAAGGTTCTCCCTGAGGGAGTGACGGTGCCGGTGCGAGGGATTGCCCTTTTTACAGGTAATCTGGTGGATGCCCAGGCCGAAGGAGCTCCTGTTCCTGCCATGCAAGCGAACAAACTTAAGGAGTGGCTCCGTGTCGCCGGTCGCTGGGGAGGACTTTCCGCCGAAACCCGGCGACAGCTTGCGGCTGCTTTGAAGCTTACCAAAGCTTAGATACCGTTGGTGGGTTGTACCAGGGAACATTATACGAATAGTGAGTGAGGTGTCTGTTACCATGCTGAAGCAGTACGAGATGTTGCGCGGGGTCAGCCGCACGTTTGCCCTGTCCATAGAGCAGTTGCCGCAGGTTCTCCGCGATTCTATTA
>JAVEWB010000248.1:0-4101 GCA_034004765.1 Anaerolineae bacterium | reverse complement strand
ATTCCAGGCTGCTACGCCCTGACCTGCCAGCAGCAGTACCGGATGCGTGATAAAGGGGATGACATCAATAGCAAGACCGGCAGCAATCAGGAGAGTGTAAAGCGAGGCCGGATGAGGCGAGCGATCCGCCCACCGTCCGCCTACCGCATACCCTACAGAGAGAAAGAGCAAGATCAACCCGATGATCGCTGCCCAAACCAGGTTCGAAGTGCCGAAGAAGGGCTCCAGCAGCCGCGAAGCTGCCATCTCCAACGCCATAGAGACCAGGCCACCGACGAAAGCTGTGATGTAGAGTCGCAGTGTCATATTAGATCCGGGCACCCCCAAAGCGTCTCACATTTCCTCTGAACTGAGCATGTTGCGGATCACGTCAGCCAACACGCGAGCCGTCTCCGGATCAAAAGAGGCCTGCACGCTTCTCTGAAAGCTCTGAATGCGGTCTCGCTCTCGCAGGTACATAGTCATGTCAGGAAGAATTCCGCGCAGATCCCGGCAAAGCGCCTGCAGCCGCAGCAGAGTGTCTGCCTGATCCAGCCCCTGAGATTCCAGCGACCGGATCTTCTGCATGAGCTGCTGTAGTTCACGCTGCCAGACCTCGAAATTAGCCTCGTCCTGGATATAATACTGGGCTTCGCCTACAATCAGCAGCTCGAGCGCGTTCTTCTCCTCCTCGGTGAGGGGCTTCCCCTCTTCCAAATGACCAGCAATGGCTTCGTACTGCGCTTTGAACTCCTCTTGGAAAGCCTCGCGCGCCATCCCTTCCAACCGGCGGATGTGGCGGTCGAGCCGTTCATACTCATCGATGTTGGAAGCTTGAACACACTTGTCGGCCAGATCAACCGCGGCTTTGGCATAGGATGATAGGATAGGAACGATTTTCATCGTAAGATCCTCCTGTTCAATGGGCTAAAATTCTGAAGGCACACCACACTTATAAAATGCATCACAGTTAAATTATAGAGCGAGCAGGCAAATGAGCAAGTATCAAAGTCCAAGGTCCTCCCAGAGCGCAGCGATCTTTGCCTGCACTTCGGGACTCATGCGCGCGACCTCGGGCCAACCCCGTGCGTGCCCTTCCTCGGGGAGCTTGGCCGTGGCATCGATACCGATCTTTCCACCATAGGAATGGGCGGCGGACGCGTGGTCGAGATGATCGACAGGGCCGGTCGTAATGACAACATCACGCGACCAGTCCACATTACCCAGGGCCTGCCAGGCAGCCTGCGTCGGGTTCTGGACATCCACCCATTCATCTACCACCACCACCGCCTTGGCCAGGCTCAACAACGCCAGCCCCCACAAACCATACATGACCTTGCGTGCCTGACCCGGGTAGCGCTTTTTGATGCTGACCAGCACCAGGTTGTGAAAGACACCCTCTGCAGGCATGGAAAAGTCTACCACCTCAGGCAGAAAGAGGCGCAGCAGCGGGAGAAAAAGCCGCTCCGTGGCCTTCCCCATCCAGGCGTCCTCCATAGGAGGGACCCCCACAACCGTCGCCGGGTAGAAAGGGTCACGCCGTCGGGTCACCGCCGTCACGTGGAAAACAGGGAAAGGCTCCACCGGCGTGTAATAGCCGGTATGATCCCCAAACGGCCCTTCGGGGCGGTGATCGGCAAGGTCAATCTCGCCTTCGATGACGATATCCGCCTGTGCAGGGACTTCCAGCGGCTGAGTGACGCAGTCCACGAATTCGACAGGGCGTCCGCGCAGCCATCCCGCCAGCAGATATTCATCGATGTCCGGCGGCAGCGGGGCCGAGGCAGCCCAAATACAGGCCGGGTCGCTGCCGAGCACAATCGCTGCCGGAAGCGTCGTCTTCTGCGCTGCCAGGGCCTCCCGCTCATGCTCTGCACCGCCCTTATGGCGCTGCCAGTGCACCAAGAGCGTGCGGGAATCGACCTTCTGCAAGCGGTACATCCCCACGTTGCGAACACCCGTGAGCGGGTCACGCGTGATCACCTGCGGCAGGGTGATGAAGGGTCCACCATCTCCGGGCCAGCAGGTGAGAATGGGAAGGGGATCAAGCGACGGGGCTTCGGTTTCGACGACCTCCTGAACCGGAGCGCGCTTTACCTTTTTGGGGCTCAGTCCTACAGCCTGCAGTGCATTGAACAGCGCGGCTCCGCGGGCCACCGTCGCCGGGATCCCTTTGGGGATCCGCATATCGATAAGTGCCGCCACGGCAGTGGAAAGCTCCTCCAGCGCGGACACGTGCAATGCCCAGGCCATGCGCTCGGCGGTCCCGAAAAGATTGATCAACACCGGGATATCAGAGCCGACGACGTTCTCAAAGAGCAGGGCCTTATTCTTCTCGGCAGGGCCCTTGCACACGCGATCGACAACCTCAGTGATCTCCAGCGCCGGTGAAATCGGGGCAGAGACACGGACGAGCTGGTGGTTAGCCTCCAGAAGCTCGACGAAGCCGTGCAGGTCGTTGAATTTCATGCCACTCCTTCTATCCGCCGCCATAAGGATCCGTAACCCACCGGCACAGCCGCTTCTGTGCCAGATCGACCCCGAAATAAAGACCCAGCCCCAAGAGACTCATGGCCAGGATGCCGGCGTACATCGCGGGGTAGTCAAAGAGCGTGCTGCCGGTGAGATAGATGTAATAGCCCAACCCCTTCCGGGTGGCAAAAAGCTCTGTGACATAGAGAAGCGCCACGGCTGTGCCAATCGACTGCCGCAGGGCCGTGAGGACGGCCGGCAAACTCGCAGGCAGGTAGATGAAGCGGAAGAGCGCCCGACGTCCGGCACCGAGGCTGCGCACACTGAGGAGAAGTTCAGGGCGCAGCGCAGCCGCACTATCCCGGACCAGTACCAGAATTTGAAAGAAGAGGATGGTGGAGATGAGAAGGATCTTAGCGCCATCGCCCACGCCGAAAAAGAGCAGAACGATCGGAACAAAAACGACCTTAGGGACAGGGTAAAGCAAGTAAATCAGTGGGGAGAAAAAGCGATTCAGCCGCTTGCTCTGTCCTAAAACCAATCCTGCAGGTGCGGCCAGGGCGACAGAGATCACAATGCTCGCCACCACACGGTACAGGCTCGCCAGGAAATGGCCTCCTAACTTCCCCGGCAGCGCCGTCCAGAAAACAGATAGGACCACCAGCGGCGTCGGTAGGATCGCACGGCGGACCACCATAGCGAGGATCTGCCATATAACCAGCAGACAGAGAACGGCGATCAAGACATCACGCCGCCGCATTTTGCTTTTCCATCCCTGCGCGTATCCGCGCGCAGGCTTCCTGATAAGCTCGGGAGTGACGATAGTAAGAGTCGACAGCATGGGAATTCTCGAAAATGCGGGGGGATCCGATAGGCTGTCCGTCCAAAAGCAAAATCCGCTGTCCCATGAAAGCAGCCTCCTCGATCGCATGGGTGACCAACACAACCGTCAGCGCCTTTTCCTCGGAGAGCGCCAGCGTCAATTCCTGAAGCCCCTCGCGCGTCGGGGCATCCAGGGAAGCAAAAGGCTCATCCATGAGCAGTAAGTCCGGTTCAAGGGCCAGGGTCCTGGCAATGGCCGTGCGTTGACGCTGTCCACCGGAGATCTGGCCGGGGTAGTGACCGGCGACGGCTTCCAGCTTCAGCCGCCGCAACCAATAAGCCGTCCGCTCGTGAATATCCTCAGACATGATCACTTCCGGGGCATGCCGCTCATCCGGCCCGTAAAAATGACGAATCTCCAACCCTAGAGCGACGTTCTCCCGTACTGTCGCCCAAGGGAGCAATCCATAATCCTGGAGGATCAGTCCGGTACGCGGACGCGGGCGCGTCAGCGGCGCTCCGCCGATCCACACTTCGCCTTTCTGTGGGGTCAGGAGTCCTGCCAGCAGCGTCAGCAGCGTGCTTTTCCCACATCCCGAGCGGCCAAGGATAGCCCAGACCTCCCCACGTGAGACATGCCAGGTGAAAGCATCAAAGAGGGAAGGGTGACCGGAGTAAGCAAACGTCAAATCCTGCACATCGATCATAGAAGCAGGTAAGACACCCTCCAAGGCCTTCATCCGATATAACACTCCGGTGTCCTCTGTATCCTAGGAAGTCGAAAAATCTGGGCGAGGGGCTTTCGCTCCCTCGCGGATCACACGCAGC
>JAVEWB010000247.1:0-4101 GCA_034004765.1 Anaerolineae bacterium | reverse complement strand
AGTCGCTCTCGCAGCCCAGCCCCTCGTACGTGTCGTACAGGTAGGCATAGTCCGACTCGATGTCTGCCGCCAGATCCGCGATGACCACACTGCCGTAGTCCTCGCTCAGCACCGTCACATCCGTACCGTCCAGCGTCGCCCCGGCCGCTTCAGGGATCACCGCGGCGAACGTCTCCGGATCCATCTTGAACTTCAGGTTGAACAGCGTGTACCGGAACGTCGCTTCGCCAATATCCTGGAAGATACAGGTGTTGTCCCAGTCGAACGCTGCGACCGGATTCTCCGGCCCATAGGTCGTGATGAACTCCTGCATCATCGCCCAGTTTTCAGGATCCCAGTTGCCTTGCTCAAGGGCCACAGGTTCCTCTGTAGGCTCAGGAGTCGTTTCCTCCGTAGGTTCCGGAGTAGCAGGTTCCTCTGTCTCGACAGGGGGCTCTTCCGTAACCACATCAGGCGTGGGCATCCCGCAGGAAGCCAGCACCATGCTCAAGAGAACCACCAGAGCTACAAATGAGAAAAAGAATTTACGTGACATAAGAATTCTTGATTACCTCCCAGGTAAATTTTAATGAGCAGCAACAGTAAGTCGAGGGCTACAACGCAAACCCGCCCAAGAAGGCATCCTTCCCAGGGGGGCAAGTAAAGTGAGCGTTGCTCAAGCGCTTCACTTTACAAAGCAGGGACAGGCTTGCTCTCCACCTCCTTCCAAAAGATTTCCCAACACACCTCTATTCGGAAACAGCCTCGTGCAACTTCTCGTCAGATTAAAACTCGGGACCTATAACCACCAAAACACCTTTGGACTTCTCATGACATACCCGGCAGCAAAGCGCCAAAGAATCACGGGTTTACTGTGTCCAGTTGCGGGGATGCCATGGAAACTCCAAAAGCGCCGGATGTTCGCCCTCCTGTTCATATTTGGGAAAGAAAGCAGGAAATGCCACAGCGCCCATGACCGAGTGCAAGGTCATCGGATCCGTTAAAGGTGACAACTCAGGGAACGCTGGGACCAGATGGTCATCCGCCCCAGCGTTCCCACGCTCAACCATTAAATCTGAGCCGTAAAAGGCACCGCAAGCTGCCTGCAACCCAAGCACACCAACGTCCTGCATAAAGGTGAAAGCCAGCATGTCAGTAGGACACGCGTACTTTCCCGACATCACCAGGCCGCTCCAAGTGCGCTCACTCACCAGCACAGGCCTCCGGCGAGCCTCCCTCCACTTTTTTAGTACTCGCCCGTGGAAGGGAAGGTCACGTAATAGATCTTGACCCAAGAAGGCGTAGCCCAGCGAACATGCGAGCCCGCGGGGATGAAGCACACATCACCCGCATAAGCCACCAGCGTGCGGCCCTCGCAAGTGATCTCCATGACACCTTCCACGATGTAGTCCATCTCGTCGTAGGTCAGGGTCCACTCAAAGGCTCCCTTGCGCCAGGACATGAAACCGGCGCCAATGCTGGAGCCATCCCCCACCGTTACCACATCGGTCAGGCGGAAATCGATCTCCGGGGGAGTCAACAGCGCACCAGTCTTCGGGTCCTTCAGGTCATAAGGATCAAGTACCATATCCTTGCCGATCGGGACCAGCTTCAGCGCAGCGGGCCGAGACCCATAGACATCAGGAACGGGGCAAGGCTGCATGCCCCCAGCTTTCTGAATCTGCTCTAAGACTGCCTTAACAATGTCTTCCATATTCGGAGCTCCCATAGGTGCAAAAGCTGCTGGTGCGGGGGCAGGGGCCACTGCAGCAGTGGCAGGGGCTTCCTCACCCGCCGCATAGATTTTGACTCCCAACTCGATAGCAGAATCACGGGCCAGGGGGGTTACTGCGTCCCCCGGATGAAGCTTCAGCTCCATGATCCCCCGGCTATGCAGGCGCTCAATATCAGCCTTTGCATATACATTTTTTGCCATAGTATATCATCCTCCCTTTAATTACTGAGTCAGGTAAGGTGTAGGGAACAGGCGGACCTTAGCAAAGCGCCGCCGCACCGCCTGCCCCCACGCCTCAGTTCCTCTGCCTTTCTCGGACGGAGAAGCGCTAGCTCATTCTGCAGGATGAGGCAAGATCGTCTCCACGTCGGGATGCGGTCGTGGGATCACGTGGACAGAAACCAGCTCACCCACCCGTTGGGCTGCCGCAGCACCTGCATCGGTCGCTGCTTTCACAGCGCCGACATCACCGCGTACCAGGACCGTGACATAGCCACCGCCGATCTTTTCCTTGCCGATCAGGCGGACGTTGGCAGCTTTTACCATAGTATCGGCAGCTTCGATCGCACCCACCAGCCCTTTCGTCTCGATCATACCCAAAGCAGACGACTGATAGTCGGCCATAACTTTAACTCCTTTCGTAAAAATTTAACAACGCCTCCCTACTTACCCGCAGTCTTACTACTCTTTAGGAGCGAAGAACATCACGGCCATAGCGAGGCCCAACACACCGGCGACCAGCTTGCCGATGATCATGGGAGCAATCAGGTCAGGTGCGTTAGCAGCAGTGAATCCCAGGTGATCGGCGAAGGTGAAGGCAGCACCGACCTGGAAGGCCGCGTTGATGACCTTGCCGCGCGGGTTCATGTCTTTGAAGATACCGAACATGGGGATGTTGTTGGCCAGGGTCGCAACCAGACCGGCAGCACCGGACTCGTTCATGCCCATGCTCTTGCCCAGAGCCCCCAGCGGACCGCCCAACGTGCTGGTGAGGAACTTGACCAGCGGGTAAGCGCCGGCCAGGGTGATGGCGATAGCGCCGACGACTTCAAGACCCTGCATAGCCGTGCCACCATCCACCGCGTAGGTGAATAGGGGCTCCATGCCGGGGATAATCGTCACGCCGGTCTGCTGGGTGAAGATCGCGCAGCCGAGGGCGATCAAGATCCCGGAGGTGATTAAGTGACCGAAGATCAGGAAGCCCTTGATCATGGCCTCGCGAGCGGTGACCAGCCCGACAGCAACCAGGATGGCGAAGAGGAACACAGGGATGAGGTAGAGCAAGCATTCCATGAAAGGATAGCCCGCAACGATACCGGCAACCAGCACACCAAGGGGAGCCACGATGATGCCGGCCAACGTACCGAGTGCCAGGTACTTGCGGTCCTCGACCTCGATGATGCCCAAACCGACGGGGATATTGAAGACCCAGTTAACGCCGAACATAGCGCCCAAGAGCAGACCGCCGTACCAACCGACCCACTCCGGATCGCCGGCCGCCGCGGCAATAGCGTTGCCCAACGGGGTCGCGCCCATATCGATGGCCAACAGGGTACCTGCCAGCATAGCGGGCTTGGAGAGCATCGCAGTGAAGATGGGGCCCATCACAGGGGTCAGGATGTTCGCCAAAACGGGAGCAAAGGCAATAATACCGACCATTGCCAGTGCCAAAGGACCCATAGCATTGAAGCCCTCTTCAAACTCCGCGCCCCACCCATCGATCAAGGGGAGCTTCACATCGGGCGCCCACTCTTTGACAACCCGATCCACCATACCAAGGAACGCAAAGGTTCCAACGATCCACAGGACAACAGTGTTTATAGCTTGCATCTTAACAAAATCCTTTCGTGAGCTATGATTTGGTGTCCTTCGGTGTGAATAATAAGGTCTTTACCACCGGAGGGCAAAAAAATAAAACGACCTACCCCCACCCAATACGAGCAGGGCCCTACGCTTGTTAAGAACACCACCCTGTTAAAAATCACGCCCTATAGACACCCCTCCCTTCTTATCGCAACCGCCAAACTTAAAGTAGAAAAAATGTAAGTCCGGCACTGCTGCCCGTGCTCACACTCCGCAGGCTCGTCATGATAAACACGCCGACTGCAAGCCCGAGTCACCGACAACAGTAATAAACGGTCGGGTTCCCTTACAGGAGAAGGCGCTGACTACTTGCTGCCCGCCCGCCCCGTAGGGAGGATCATCTCGCTATCGCCATGCGGGCGCGGGATCACATGGACGGACACCAGTTCACCCACCCGCTGCGCTGCAGCCGCTCCTGCGTCGGTGGCTGCTTTCACAGCACCGACGTCACCGCGCACCATCACGGTCACCAGGCCGCTGCCGACGTACTCGCTGCCGATCAGCGTGACGTTAGCCGCTTTGAC
>JAVEWB010000246.1:0-4122 GCA_034004765.1 Anaerolineae bacterium | reverse complement strand
CCGTGGGCTCAGCCAGCTCTCCGGATGGCTCTTAAACGATTACGAAGCTGCTCTTGACGAAGAAGGGAAAAACTTACTACCTCTGATGGTCCAGCGCACCCAACGCATGCACGCATTGATCGACGGCATTCTGCACTATGCCCGTGTCGGCCGCACATCCGAAACGGAGCAGCCGGTGGATCTCAAAAAGCTCTTACCGGAGATCATCGAATCGTTAGCCTCGCCGGAGCACGTGCAGATTATCGTCGAAGCCACCCTCCCCACCGTTATAGGAGATCGAACACGCCTGACCCAGGTTTTTCAAAACCTCCTGAGCAATGCGCTTAAGTTTATGGATAAACCGGTAGGGAAGATTCATGTCGCCTGCACAGATCAAGGCGATCAATGGCAGTTCAGCATCGCCGATAACGGACCGGGGATTGAAGAGAAATACTTCGAACAGATCTTCCAACCCTTTCAGGCACTGGCGCACCGTGATGACGTAGAAAGCACCGGACTCGGGCTGGCTGTGGCCAAAAGGATTATCGAAACTTGGGGCGGACGAATCTGGCCGGTCTCGACCGTCGGAGAGGGGAGCACGTTCTACTTTACACTTCCTAAAAAGGCGTCAGGCCTCTAATGGACTATACAGGGTTTTTGGGTATGATGATCTTCAGGGAATTGCCTTTCGAGCCAGGGTAAGCACAAGAACAGATTAGAGAGAATGAACACAAAACCGCAGAAACTCCGCATTTTACTGGTCGAAGACGATCAAGTAGATCAGATAGCCTTCAAGCGCTTTATCACTCAGAAGGCATGCCCTTATGACGCTACCGTCTCCGGCTCAACCACAGAAGCAAAACACCTGTTAGCCCACACATCCTTCGATGCCGTGCTGGTCGATTATCTGCTGGGGGACGGGACGGCATTCGATCTCTTCGAAGCCGTGAAAGACACGCCGATCATCGTCATTACCGGCAGCAGCGACACAGAAACCGCCGTCAAGGCCATGAAAGCCGGGGCCCGTGATTATCTGGTCAAGGATCCTGAAGGCAATTATCTGAAAACGCTCCCCCTCATCGTCGAGAACGCCATTCGTCGCAGCCAGGCGGAAAAGGAACTGCAGCGCTATCGGGAACACCTGGAAAAGTTGGTCGAGGCCCGCACGGCAGAGCTGCAGCAAACGAACAAAAAACTCTTGGCAGAGATTGAGGAACACAAACGGGCCGAGGTTCAATTAGCAGCTTCGGAAGCAAATTATCGCAACATCTTCGAACTCTCGCCGGTAGGCATTGTCACTGTGAATCTCAAGGGATTCATCACCTCCTGCAATCCTGCGTTTTGTGAACTCTCAGGGTTCCCGGAAGAAGCGCTCGTAGGAAAACACTTCACGCAAGCCCCGACCTTGCGCGCAAAGGACATCCCGCAGTATATCAAGGTGTTCAATAACATCCTCCTGGGTAGCCGCACCGGAATGATCGAGTTCCCGTGGGTCCGGAGCGACGGCAAGTCCCGACTAGGCGAAGCCCACATCGGGATCTTAAAAGACGAGGGAAAAAACATTGGAGTGCAGGTGATCCTGCGCGATATCACCGAGCAAAAGCGGGCCTTCCAGCTCCTCCAGGCGCTCAACGAGGTCGGACAGACCATGCAAGAAGCACTGACACCTCAAGAAGTCTTTGCTACTGTAGGGCAAAGCTTCAAAAAACTGGGGATTTCTTGTGCTATTTTCCGGCTTGATGAAACACGCACCTATATGCTTGTCGAATCTCTGAACTACCAAGAGAAAATCACCCAAGCGGCTGAGAATCTATCGGGGCTCAACCGGAAGGCCTTCCGCATCTCTATCGACAGCGTTGACGCCTTCAGAAAAGTCATCCGCCAGAAAGAGACCCTCCTCATTGATCATCCGGAGGAGCCTACCCGGCAGTTACTTCCCTTACCCCTGAAAGAATTTGCCGGGCAGATCCTGAAAGTCTTGAGAATTCCCAATTCCATCGATGCGCCCCTCATCGTGGAAAACGTCGTGATCGGGATGCTGGCGGTCCAGTCTGCGGAATTGACCAAAGAGGATATCCCGGCAATCACTGCGTTTGCACACCAGATGGCCACGGCCTGGCGCAAAGCACAGCTCCTGGAGCAGACGCAGCAGGAGCTGGCTGAGCGCAAGCGTACGGAAGCCGCCCTAAGGGCCAGCGAAGCCCGTCTGCAAAGCATCTTCCGCACGGCCCCCATCGGTATAGGGCTGCTTTCCGCCAACCGGGTCCACTTACAGACCAATGCACAAGTCGGTCAAATCATTGGACGTACAAGCGAAGAGATCATTGGCAAAAGTGTAAGCATCTTCTATCCTACCAAGGAAGATTTCGACTATGTTGGCCAAGAGAAAGACTCACAAATCCGCGAACATGGCATGGCAACCATCGAAACACGGTGGCTGCACAAAGACGGCCATATCGTTGATGTCCTGCTAAATCTGGCCCCGCTTGATCCAGACGACCCTACTGCCGGCACCACCGCTACCGTCATCGACATTACCGACCGTAAACGGGCCCAGGCAGAGCGCGAGCAGTTGCTCACGCGAATTCAGCACCAGGCTCAGCAGATGCAGCAGATCATGGATACGGTACCTGAAGGCGTGCTGCTTTTAGATGCCAGGGGAAAGATCGTCGTGCTCAACCCAACAGCAGAAGTATACCTGGCAACGCTGGCCGGAGAAAGCATGGGCGAGACACTTACGCATCTGGGGAACCGTCCGATCAAAGAACTGCTCACCTCACCTCCTAAGGGGCTCTGGCATGAGGCGGAGGTCGGAGGGCGAAATTTTCAGGTGCTTGCCCGCTCGATAGAGACGTCCGCCGACCTCGAAGGATGGCTGCTGGTCATTCGCGATGTGACCCAGGAACGCGAAATCCAGAAACGCGCACAGCAGCAGGAACGATTAGCGGCCGTCGGGCAACTGGCCGCCGGGATTGCACATGATTTCAACAACATCATGGCCGTCATCGTCCTGTATACCCAAATGGCACAAATGGCACCCAATCTCCCCCTCGAACTACGGGATCGACTCCATACCGTCTCCCAGCAGGCACGGCGGGCTACAGAGTTGATCCAGCAGATCCTGGACTTCAGTCGCCGCGCAGTCCTTGAACGCCGGCCCATTGACCTGGCACCTTTCCTCAAAGAGCAGGTGCGGCTGCTGCAGAGGACCCTACCGGAAAGCATCCAAATCACCCTGGCGTACAGTCAAGAGGATGACGACGCAGGCGACTACACGATCAACGCCGACCCAACACGCATCCAACAGGTCATCATGAACCTGGCCGTGAACGCCCGTGATGCCATGCCCGAAGGCGGGGCACTGCACATCACCTTATCCAGTGTGGCTCCGGAGGCTAAAATCCACTGCACCGGGTGCGGAGACATCTCCGGAGGGCAGTGGGTACGCATCGCAGTAGCCGATACAGGCAGTGGCATTCCAGAAAATGTACTACCGCATCTTTTCGAACCGTTTTTCACCACCAAGCCGCCGGGCCAGGGAACCGGGCTGGGGCTGGCACAGGTTTATGGCATCGTCAAGCAGCATGAGGGACATGTCGATGTAATGACACAGACAGGCACAGGGACCACCTTTATTCTTTATCTGCCGGCCCTCGCCATCGAAAAACCAGCCGCCATCGAGACCGGGCCCTTGAAACTGGCGATGGGAGCAGGTGAGTTGATCCTGGTCGTGGAGGATCAAGCGACCACCCGCCAGGCGATTGTGGACAGCCTGGATCTTTTAGGATACCGGGTCATAGAAGCCGAACATGGCCGCCAGGCGCTATCCATGCTGAAAGCCCACGCAGATGAAGTAGCTCTGGTGCTAAGCGACGTCGTCATGCCGGAAATGGGCGGGATTGCGCTGTTCCACGTACTGCGACAACAAGGTCAGCAACTCCCTATCGTCCTGATGACCGGTCACCCCATGGGAAGAGAGATGGAAGAGATGCAAGCGGAGGGACTTGCGGGGTGGATCCTCAAACCTCCCAACCTGGATCATCTCGCCCAGGTCATTGCACGGGCTATCAAGGGGACCCGATAAGGTTGAGACAGCAAAGCTTCTCTGGCTTGAACTGGAGGTATACCACATGTTTCGACCGG
>JAVEWB010000009.1:0-19850 GCA_034004765.1 Anaerolineae bacterium | reverse complement strand
GAGAAAGTGGTGCAGGCCGCACCTCCGATTAAAGTCACCCGGCCAGCGGTTGAAGCAGTACCGGTGCCTACCATGTCCACCACGGAGATAGAAAAAGGCCGCACCTACATCAAGAAGCATCGCTCCGATCACGCGTCTCGCCTTGCGCTGGCGCGCGTCCTGTGGGATGCAGGTGAGATGGAGGAATCGCTCGATCACTATTCACGCCTGATCCGCTCGAACCAGCTCATGGATGAAGTTATCGTCGATCTCAAGCGCTATAGCGAGGAAAAGCCGCACTCCCCCGACGTCTTGAGGACCTTAGGGGATTCCTACATGAAGCAAGGACTGCTGGACAAAGCAATGGAGATCTACCGACAGGCTATGGATATGCTCTAGCCTGCGCTGAGTTCTTAGATAAAACAGGGGTTGGAATGGGCCGTAGGCTGCCTGCTCCAACCCCTATAAGTGAAAAGGAGAAGGAATTTTGGAGCAAACGTTACTCATTCTTAAACCTGACACCGTTCAGCGTGGCCTGATCGGGGAAGTCATCAGCCGCATTGAGCAGCGGGGGCTACGCATCAGCGGCATGAAGATGATGCAGATAACCTCATCACTGGCAGCGCAGCATTATGCAGAGCACCAGGGCAAATCTTTCTATGATCCCCTGATTGCTTTCATCACTTCAGCGCCGGTCGTGGTCATGGTGGTAAGCGGCCCTCAGGCCATTGCCATCATGCGTGCCATGATGGGAAAGACCGACGCCAGGGAAGCTGCCCCCGGCACCATCCGTGGCGATTATGGGCTATCCAACCGGCACAACCTGATCCACGGCTCCGACAGTCCAGAATCTGCCCAACGGGAGATTGCACTCTTCTTCAAGCCGGGAGAACTCTACGACTATAAGCGTGTCATTGAGCCCTGGATTGGACCGGAAGAGGGTAGTTTTTAGCGTACAGGAACGAACAAAGCCCCGGCATCGTAACCGGGGCTTTGTTCGTTCCTGGGAGTAGGTACTAAAGTGCGCGCTTGCGGCAGGCCATCGCCATACCCCATCCGACCATGAGCAACCCCACAACCATGAGCCACGGTGTTCCTGACCACTCCGAACCCGAAACCGGGAGCAGTGCCGGCGCAGCTTCCGCACCCAGGGATATGCTCACCACTACGGTCTCGCTCGAGGAAGCCGGGAGATTGAAATTGCCGCTGACGGCCAAAGGAGTGCCGCCCTTCTGCAGATAGACGACCCAACGGAAAGGGCCCTTCCCCAACACGTCATCGGCGACTCCCCAACTTTTCTGCCCCACGCCAGCCACAACTTCATCGAATGCTCCCTGCCAGCCCTCGACGGTGTTCCACTCGCTTTTGTCATCCTGCCACTCCACAACCGTCCAGAGCGCTGCCCAATCTAAGGCCGCAGCATCCGTACCTGCCGCCAGTTTAAGCACGATGGATCCGGCCGTCGACTCGGACTCAGCAGCTACAGACCAGGGAAAAGTTGGCGTTGGCCGGGGCGGCAGCGGCGCCTGTGCTGCCAGCGTCACGGGCGGCAGCAGGACCAGCAAGCACAATGCGCCGATAAGGCCAATCACAAAACCTGAACGAAGGTTACATCCTAAATTCATCATACCCCTCCTTGCACTTTAATGAACAATGTAAAGATACATTCGGAGTGCGTTGCGCCCCAAGGGCGAAGAAAGCCTGGCGTAGGGGCGAGAACAAATCTCGCCCCTACTGTGAAACGCACTCTCGTACAACCCCAATTCGTTCCACGTCACATTTCAAGGTCTGGGTGGTAGATGCCCTCTAGCTCGCACCGGCTGCACTTGATCCTCATCCGTGGTTTGGATGATCCCTCCCTCTCCGGCACTCGTCGAGAATACAGGACCCCTGATATTATTATACACCCCACCTGTTCGCTCATGGTTCTCCCAAACCGCTCCATAGGCCGTACTGGCATGTGCAGAATCCACTTGCGCCCAGATAGGAGTGCCCACAGGGATCGGCCAGGTCACCTGGCTTAGCTCCGGCCAGTAATAAGTGCCCGATCCGCTGCTGTTCGCCACCAAAACAATCTCCTCCCCCGGGTCCATCGGGAATGCAGCCATCGTCACACCCCAGACCAACCCCTGAGTCCCAACGTGCTGCCATGTCTGATTGACGGAAACGGGCATCGTGTCCGGGTCGATGTACACATCCACCCAGAACTCCTGCTCGAATCCTTCGATGCGGCTATCGCCCTGATTCTCGACCGTGACTGTGATCGCATTGCGGGTCGCGATTACTTCCGTGACCACCAGGTCAGGGGCATTGGAGTAATTGTTCATGACCAGCGGCAGATAGATGATGCTGCCGGTGGGCTCCACAATCGTCACCACGGTCGTCGCGCTCAGCGTACCCAGACTGTTGGTTGCCGTGACCACAGCCGTATAGGTGCCGGACATGGGGTAAGTATGTGTCACCGGGTTGCCCGTGCCCATCACGCCATCTCCGAAATTCCACACGTACGTGATGCCCGTGCCACCGGTGGTATGCGCCACCAAGTGTGTTTCGTTCCCCAGCGTGGTGGGGCTGTCGTTGGTCGCGGTCAGCCCGGTAATGGGCGCATTGGTCACCGTAACGACAACCGTATCGGCAGTGGTGCACCCCAGTCCCAACGCATCCGTCACCCTCAACGTGAAGGTCAAGACGGTCGGTGCACCCGGCGCGGTAAAGGTGGGGCTTACCACCGTGGCACTGCTGAGTGTCACCGCAGGACCACCGATCTGCAGCCAGCCAAAGGAGAGCGGTGTATCGCCGTCCGGATCGTAGCTTGCCGACCCATTCAACGTCACAGTCGCGCCCGCCGGGACGCTCTGGTCGGCTCCGGCATTGGCCACAGGCCGCAAAGCGACCGGCGTCGTAACCACCGCGGTGTTATTGGTCAGATTGAGGTCTTCCTCCGAGGATGCCACTACTGCCGTATTGGTGATCACGGCATGTCCCAGGACCGAGGGCACCGTCACCGTGAACACAAGAGGAGTTGCCACGCCCACAGGCAGGTTCGCCACCGTGCAAGTAAAGACCCCACCTGCACGGGCACAGCTCCAGGCCGTGTCCTGGATTCCGAAGTGTCCCTCCAGGCCAGTGCTGCTCCACCCGGCGCCCAACAGCGGTATACCCTGGCTGTTAATGACCGTATCGGTCACCGTCACAGCCGGTGCGCTGGTTGGGCCGAGATTCGTTACCGTCACCGTATAGGTCAGCACATCGCCAGGAGCCACCAGTGCTGGCTCCGCCGTCTTTACCACGGCCAGGTCCGCCTGCTCCGTGACGGTGACCGTCACAAACGCGCTGTTATTAAGCGGGTCAGGGTCGATAGCCGTCGCCGTGACTGCTGCCGTATTGGTAATCACCCCCGGTGTAATCGGGGCACTGACCGTGATAGTAACTACCTCCACCCCGCCCATCGCCAGGCCGCCCAGCGTACAGGTCACCAGCGGCGACGCCGAAACCACGCAGCCGGGTGCCGCGACCCCAGTCACACCGTCAGGCAGGATATCCGTCACCACGATCGGTCCTTGCGCCGCGCTGGGGCCGGCGTTGCTGATCGTCAGCGTATAGGTCAAGGGCAGTCCGGCTCCGACCGCCGGAGTCGGCAGTACCTGTTTGGTGATGCTCAGATCCGATACGCCGAGCACCGTGGTGGTGATCATATCCGTATTGGAGTCCGGCCAGAAGTCCGCCGTCGTCGAGGTAATGGAAGCCGTGTTGGTGATGACACCGGCGGTGATAGGAGCCGTAACGGTCAGCGTGAAGACCGTCGGCACGCCCACAGGGAGCATATCCGCCTCATAGGTCAATGGATCGCTGCTGATTGCAGTCCAACCGGCAGGAGCATCCACCATGACCGGTCCCGTGGCGGTTTCAGGGAGCAGATCGCTCACCGTGACCGTCTCCGTGGTGCGGGTGGTGAATTGCAATTGCCAACCATTCGCTATCTCACCACCATCCGAATAGAAAGTATCGTGAACATAAAGCTGCCACAGGCCGTTCGGCGAGGTCCCATAGAACGAAGAGAGGCTGCCACCGTAAGGCTCCTCCGGAGCCTGCGGGAGCGATCCACTTATCCCATAATTGGTCGGCCGGTAGACCACTGTCGAAGTAATCGTGCCGCTGAGCGGCAAACTCACACCGGCATCGTTGAAGGTCAGGGTGACGTCGTTCATATCCACGCCGCCGCCCGCGTTTGCCATCAACACAGCAGTGCGTCCGCCCGGTCCAACCAACAGCACCTCCATGTCGGCCGGATAGGTATGAGTGACATTGCGCAGTGTCACCGTCATCGTACGAATCGTCCCCTCCAAATTGGAGAGATAGATGGAGGAAGGATAAGGTCTGGCGCGGCCGCTCCGCCAGGAAGTCAAGGAAATAGTCTGGTAATTATCCAGGGACATATCCGTCTGCCGGGCACCGGCAGTCACGTACCCGGTATTGGTCATGAGGAGGGTATAGGTGAGCGGCTCGGCTGCATTCACCGGGTCAGGGCTATCATATTTGCTGATGTGCAAATCGGCCACCGGACGCACTGCGACGTACGAAACCGCCTCGTTGTTCTCGGAATTCGGGTCAATCGGCGATGCCAGGCCCATACCCACCATGTTGACGATCAATCCGCTCACAGGAGCCGTCGCCGTCAGCGCAAAGCTCGCGGATTGCAATGCCGGCAGCGGATTTACCAGTTCGCAGAAGACAACGATATCCGGTGTAGAGCAGTTCCACTCGCTGCCGGCGACAGGGTAGCCAATCACTCCACCAGACACCAGCCCATCTTGCACAATCACACCTGTCGCCGTATAAGGTCCTGTGTTCGTTACCGTAATCGTGTAGGTCAGAACCGCGCCGGGATCGACAAGGTCGCGATCGGCCACTTTAGTGATCAGCAAATCAGCCAATGGGGTGATCAGGGTGGACTCCGAATCGCTGAGATGCGAGGTGGCATAGACCGTGCTGGCCGTTGCAGTAATCCAGGCGGTGTTGGTGATGGTACCCTCCACAGCGGGCGCCGTGCCCGTGATCACAATGTGCCGCCAACTGTAGGCTCCCAGCGCATCCGCCGTACAGGTAATCGTATCGCTTGCCTGCTGGCACACGGCCCAATTATCCACGGCGGAAACGCCGGTCACCGTGATAGGCAGCGTATCCGTGACCATCACGTCCCAGGCTGTGCTGGGGCCGCCGTTGTGGACCTCCAGCGTGTAGGTCATGGGGCTGCCGGGGTTGACCGGATCGGACGCCCCGTACTCCCACTCGGTATCGTCATCGTCGTCGTACTTGTAAATGCTCAGGTAGACTTCGGAATTGACCGTCGAGGTCACAAAGGTGGTGTCGTCATCCGGGCTGGCAATAGGGGTCGTAGTCGTGACAGCCGCCGTATTCGTGATGACTCCCAACATCGATTCATGGACGTTCATGTGGGCGGTCACCGTCAAAGCTGCACCGGGGGCGAGATCGCCCAGGCTGCAGGTGAACGTTTCATCGTCAGGGGTCGTGCAGGTTCCCTGGGACGTGTAGAGCCTGGGGTGCGCCGGGCCCACCGCCACCCAACTCAGTTCAGGAGAATGCTCAGCCGTATCGGATTCGAAGGCCGCACGATACTGGAAGTAGCGATTCGCCGCCAGAAGCCCTGTGAAATCGAAGCTGGGATAGCCGGGCCAGCCCACGCCGGAGTAACTCTGTTCGGAGAAAACCGTACCCGCCGTCCCATCGGGGCCAACAAAGGTCCCATCGGAGCAGTCCGGGCTGGTACAAGAGCGCACCTGGAAGCCAAGCCGCAGCGCGCCACGCAGATAATGATCGGTCACTTCCGCAGCAGAAAGCGTGCGGGTGTAGACTGCAACCTCGTCCAGCCCGCCGGTATAGTAGGAAGCGGTCCCCGGCTCACCATAAGTCGAGCCAAGCCGATAGGCGTCTCCGCCCTCCCACAGCGTGCCAATGCCATCCAGCTTGCCTTCGAGCGCTCCATTCACGTACAGCTTGATGTCGCCATCGCTCTCCGCCGTGCCGACGACGTGATACCACGTGTCCGGCGTCACTTCGACGGTGCTGGTCACAACCTTGAATGCTCCATCGTAGACACCGTGCACGAAGTGGCCATCCATGATCCCCAGCAGGTGTGAAACGCGCGTCAGCGTGTCCGTCGTCGTATCGGTGCGCAGGATGAAGCTGGTATCGGTGACGACCTGCGGGTAGACCCACGTCTCCAGGGCATAGCGCACCGGGTCCTCAGCATCCGCCACCACAACCGTCTGGCTGGATGCACCATCAAAGGAGAGGCCGTTGGTAAAGCGCCCTGCCCCACCGGCCGTGGGGCAGGCCTCCCCTGTTGTCGCAGGGCAGGTGCCGTCGTTACCCACGCCGGAGTCATCCACAAAGGTGGTTGCACCCGCAGCCTCATCCAGGTGGAGCAGCAGCCGATTTCCCACCATGACTGCATTGCCCAAAGCGTAGTACTCCTCGCTTCCACCATTGTCGGGCAGAGCCTTCCAGGTAGGGCGGCGCGACTCCCAGGAAAGCGTCGTCCAGGTCGCCACGTTGAGCGCATCCATGACTCGCGATTCGAAAGTGCCCGAGCCAAGCCCGATATCCGCAAGCGCCAACCACTCAGGGCGATTGGGGCGATCGGCATCCCAGCGCAGGTTGCTCAGACTGCCATCCAGGAATTCCGCTTCGGTGTTATCCGTCTGATCCAATGTCTGAAGCGTCGTGCTCAAATGGAAAGTGTCGGAGAGCACAATATCTGTAGCAGTAGCGTTACCCTGGTTCACCAACGACAGGGTGTAGGTCAGTGCCGTGCCGGCAACCGCGGGTTCGGGGAAAGCCGTCTTGGTCAGCACCAGATCCGCTGCCACCACTTCCACAGCCGTGCTGGCAAACAGCGGCGAAGCCGTCTCCGCGCTGGTAAACGCCGCCGTGTTGGTCAATGGCGTGCCAAGCGTGACATCGGCATCCACATCCACCGGGAACGTCACGGTAATTCCCGTCCCAGGCAAAATCGTCAATTCGCTCACTAACACGGGGGGGGTACCCACCGTTCCGGCACCTGAGGGCTCGAGCACAACCGGCCCGACAAAGGTCAAACCATCCGGCAGCGTATCGGAAATCACCGCCTGCGTGTAGCTGAAGGCATCGCTGTTGTGCAAGGCCAAAGTGTAGGTGATGCGCTCCCCAGGAGCCGGCGTCGTCGCATTCACCGTCTTGAGCAGCAGGGCCCGCTCATAAGCGCCGCTATCACAGGCATCCCCTTGCGGGCGAGCAACGCCACGCTGGTCCGTGGCCACGGTGCAACTGACCAGCGGTACGGCATCGATCGCCGGGCTGCCCGATTGGAGCGCATGCGTCCAGGTCGAACCGCCATTATCGGCCACCGCACCGAGATTCAACGAAGCAGATTCCGTGAAGCCGGAACAAGAGGCGTCATTCGCCAGGTTTCCGCCCCCATTGATCATCGTGCCACTCACATTGCACGCCGCCGTTTCGGTCCCCCTGCTGATGATGCTGTTTCGAATCGTCAGTGTAGGCGTCAAACCAATGGCACCATCAGGGAGTGTAACGCGCAAAGCACTGTTACCGGTTGTATTCTCAGCGATAGTAACAAAATTCAACAGCGCAGTCCCCACACTTTCCTCGGGGACGTTCCCCACCGTGAGCGCACTGCCGCTGGTCGTCGCATCGTTGCCGGAGAACGTTACGTTCGTCAAGGTCGCCGTCCCTCGGCCGACATAAAGACCTGCGCCGGTGAAACTCGCAGTATTCGTATAAAAAGCCGTGTCCTCGATGAGCGTCGTGCTGCCATTCGCGTAAAGAGCCGCGCCCATGGAGGCGGCATTCCCCCTGAAGATACAATCTCGCACCGTAAGAGGACCGTAACTTCTAAGACCGCCACCGTATCCTGTCCCGGCGTTGCCATTTCTGAGGGTCAGGTTGGTGAGGGTCAGCGCACCACTGCTGGCGACATCTAAAATACGTGTCCGGCTGTCGCCGCTGATCGCAAGGCCCATTGCACCGGGGCCCTCGAGGGTCAACGTCTTGCTAACGATGTCTATCTTCGTCCCTTGCGTCAGCACAATGGTCCCCGTCACATCGAAGACGATGGTATCCCCACTGACCGTGCCGGTAATGATTGCGTAGCGCAGTGAGCCGACGGAGTCGTCATCTAACGTATTCGTCACCGTGATGGTTTCGGCGTGGACGGATTGGGGGAGCCCCAGCAACAAGACAAATCCTACGAAAAAGAAAATCAGGAGAAGAGTGGAAAAACGTTGAAAATTCCTCTGTTCAAGAACCTGCATCTTCATCTCCTCGCTCCTTTACTTGGCACAGACCTGGCATGGATTTCCACAGAAGCCGTCCGCTCGAGATACAACTGGCGTAAAAGGGACAGAGGCAGGCAAAGAACGCCTACCTTTTTTTATTGTAGCAAATATTCAAACTATTACAATAGGTCTAAAGTACTTAAATCAGGTAATTCTTACCAAGAAGGTAAGAATTCACAAGAGAGGGGAGAAACCAGATAACAAAAACGGGTAACACTATGTTACCCGTTTTTGTGGTGACCCGCACAGGACTCGAACCTGTAACCAAGGGCTTAAGAGGCCCCTGCTCTACCATTGAGCTAGCGGGCCACGGCTCGCTCGCAGCAAGATAATACCATAATTCGAAAAATTGGCAAGCAGTAGGGCTACCAATGCAAGTGCTTTGACTCCCCAGCAATATGCGTTTATACTCGTCACAAGAAAGTATTCCCATTTTATAAAGAACCAGACAGGCCAATCTATGCAAGCAACATTTACCACGGAATGCATCCAGGCGACGCTTACCTATCCCTTCAAAGATCCCGAAGGGGTAAAAAAACTGCTCGTTGGCAGCCTGCTCATGCTCATCGGCATGTTCTTCCCGCCGGCCATGATCCTGATGTACGGGTACGCCGCGCAAGCTATGCGGCGGATCATTATCAAGGGTGACGCTCCTTCACTCCCCACCTGGGATGCATGGGATCGCTTACTCCGGGATGGCCTCAAACTCTTTGGGGCAGCCCTCCTGTACACGGGACCCGCCTGGGGCATCTTTCTCATCAGCATGGTCATTCCTATACCCTGCGTCATCCTGCAGATCCTGGCCACGGAAGATATGCCGTGGCTCAATTTGCTGACCTTGCTCAGCGTGGTCACCCAGATACTTGGTTTCATTATAGGGCCGGCCTTAGCCAGCCTTGCGGGCCTCTTCCTTGCACCTGCTCAATGCCACATCATTGCTACAGGACGGTTTGCCGCCGCCTTCGAGGTCAAAGGCTGGTGGCCAATTCTCAAAGCAGCGCTGGCGGACTTCGGCATTGCCTATCTGTTGATCGCCGTGATGAGCGTCTTCGTGGTCATCGTCACTCAGATTCTCACTATCACGATGATTTTCTGCTTCCTATGGCCTTTTCTCATTGCCCCCCTCAACACCTATAGAATGGTGATCGGTCAGACACTCATTGCCCAGGCCTATCGGGCCGGCGTGGAAAGCAAGACCGGCGGCGCCCCCACCCTGCGCGCCAACCGCATCAATCGAAACACTGGAGCCGGCATCGCCGTCACGGAAGGCGGACAGGGGACGTTCAAAGAGAATGACCTGCGAGATAACGGCAAGGGCGCGTAGTCTATCGCAGAAAGCAGCCGGCCCCATATCAAGCGCGTCCGGAATCAGGAGTAAATCCCGACGAGGTTCCGCCGAGTGTGCCGATTCCCGCAACCATCCTGTAATTCCCATCTGCTCTGTCGTGGTGTATAATGAGGGTAATCAACGGTGCGCTATCATCACGCACCGCTGCGGGAGGAAGCCATGATAGAGGTAAAGATCGCGGCTATTCGCGTGAGTCTCGTCTCCCCCCATCGCATTATCGTTCTCAAGCAACTGAACGCCGAGCGGTACTTGCCGATCTGGATTGGGGCCTTCGAGACCGAAGCGATCTCCATGCATTTGCAGGGAATCGAGCCGCCGCGTCCAATGACACATGATCTAATCGTACGCCTTCTCAAAACACTAGGCGTCAAGCTTCGATACATCTATATCAACGACCTGCACAGCGACACGTTCTACTGCGAGCTGGTCCTGGGCGTGAAGGGCGAAGATGTCGTCGTCGACTGCCGCCCCAGCGATGCGATCGCCCTCGCGGTACGCCTCGGTGTTCCCATTTACGTCCACGAAGATGTGCTGCAAGGGGCCGGCGTTGTCCCCGAAGAGAGCCTCCTGGACGAATCGGCCGATGAAACGCTTGACGTCTTTCGCGATTACCTGAATCAGCTAGATCTGGGGGACATCCCCACCGATTGAACCCAGTCAGGGGGGATAAAATGAGCATACTCATTTTATCCCCCCTGACCCGTATCCTAAACCTGCGTAGGAGCCCATGAGCGTACCTGACAAAACCGTTCCACAGAACATCGAGGCCGAGGAAGCCGTGCTGGGGGCTTTGCTGATCGATCCGGAAGGGATCTTCCGCGTCCTGCCGTTCCTCCGTTCCGAGCATTTCTACCTTCAGAAGCACCGTTGGATCTATGAGACCGTGGTAATCCTGCACGAGCGCCGTGAGCCGGTCGATTTCCTGACGCTGACCACGGAGCTGGAACGGCGCGAGCAGTTGGAGTCCGTCGGCGGGGCGGCCTATATCTCACAACTCATCAATGCCGTACCCTCCGCCATCAATGTGGAAAGCTACGCGCGGATGGTGGAGCACACCTACGTTCGCCGCCGCCTCCTGGATGCCGCGGGAGACATCGCGCGCTTTGCTTACGACGAGGAAGCGCCCATCAATGAGGTCGTGGACCAATCGGAGAAGGCACTCTTTGCGATCTCTCAGCAGCGGGCCACCCGCGACCTGCAGCCGATTCAGGAGGTCGTGCAGACGTACTACGACCGCGTCGAGTATCTGTATGCGCATCGCGGGGAACCGATGGGCGTGCCCAGCAGCTTCCGCGACCTGGATCGCCTTCTGGGCGGCTTTCAGCGCTCCGATTTACTGATCTTAGCCGCGCGTCCCGGTGTGGGGAAGACCTCCCTGATGCTCACGTTAGCGCTCAAGGCGGCGGAAAAAGGGAGGATGGTCTCCGTTTTCAGCCTGGAAATGTCGGCCGAGCAGTTGGCACAACGCATGGTGGCCGGGCTGAGCCACATCGACTCGCAGCGGCTCCGCATGGGGGACCTGCAGGATGACGAGTGGCCGCGCTTCGCCGAGGCCATCGGGCACCTGGCCGAACTGCCGATTTACATCGACGACACGCCCTCGCTCTCCTGCCTGCAACTGCGGGCAAAGTGCCGCCGCCTCCATTCGGAGCACGGCCTGGACATGGTCTTCGTCGATTACCTGCAGTTGATGACCAGCGGCACACAGGTCGAGAACCGCGTGCAAGAGGTCTCCTATATCTCGCGCTCTCTCAAGGCGCTGGCCCGTGAACTCGATGTGCCCGTGATGACAGCCTCGCAGCTCTCCCGCGCGGTGGAACAGCGCCAGGACAAACGCCCGGTGCTGTCAGACCTCCGCGAGAGCGGCAGCATCGAGCAAGATGCCGATGTGGTCATGTTCATCTACCGCGATGAGCTTTACCATGAGGAGACCGAAGCGCGCAACCTGGCAGAGGTCATGGTAGCCAAGCACCGCAGCGGCCCGACCGGCACGGTGCAGCTCTTTTTCAATAAAAAACTCACACAGTTCCTGGATGCGGCCAGCCCGGCGGCAGCGGAAGAATATCGGGGGATGTAGCGAGACAGGATCAGGGAATTAGGAGTTAGGAGTGAAGGGGAAAGGGTTTTCGGGGTTTGCGGAGGGGAAGCAGACGATGGTTTCCCTGCCGGAGGCTGTGTTTACCGAGCTGGTCCCGCAGATCGATGACTTACGGGAACTTCAGGTAACGCTGCTGATCCTGTGTAGATTGGCCCAGCGTCAGGCGCGGGTGGCTCCTTGGGTGACGCGCGATGAACTGCTTAATGACCCCGTTGTGCGGCAGGTCGCCGCCGCGGGCAGTGCAGATTTGGACGGCTTATTGGCCCAGGCCGTAGCGCGCGGCACGCTCTTGACCGTTTCCTGGAAGCGCGGGGATGACGTCGTCGAGCAGCGGTACCTCGCCAACAGCCCCAAAGGCCGGATGGCGGTGGCAGCCCTGCAGCGCGGGATCGATCCCGCACAGACAGAAGCGCCGCAGCGCCCCAATATCTACGCGCTTTACGAGCAAAACATCGGCCCGCTGACGGCGCTGCTGAGCGAGGATCTGCAGGAGGCCGAGCAGACCTACGCACAGGAATGGATCGAAGAGGCCTTCCGCGAGGCCGTGCGTATGAACAAGCGAAACTGGAAGTACATTCAGGCAATTCTGGAAAATCGGCGGACGAAAGGGAAAGATGAAATCCATAGAGGAGATCGCGAAGAAGATGGCCGAAAATATGTCGAGGGGGACTACGCCGACTTCATCAAGCACTGAGAGAGATGCGGATGCTGCGTCGTTCCTCGGCGACCCGAACTGCCCCATCTGCGGCGGATTGGGCTACATTCGGCGCGATCTCCCACTCGACGATCCCAACTTCGGCAAGCTCCTGCCCTGCACCTGCCGGACCGGGGAGCTCCAGCAGAGCCGGACGCAGGCCCTGCGAAAATTCAGCAACCTCACCGCGCTGGAACGATTCACCTTCGCCGCCTTCCGTCCTGAAGGGCACGGGCTGCCCCCCGACCGGCAGCGGAACCTGCACTGGGCCTACGATCGATCTCGGGAGTACGCCAATGATCCTAAGGGGTGGCTGCTGCTGCGCGGAGGGTACGGCTGCGGCAAAACCCATCTGGCGGCAGCCATCGCCAATACCTGCGTCGAACGCGGCCTGCCGGTGATCTTCATTACGGTCCCCGACCTCCTGGATTATCTGCGCGGGGCCTTTGCCCCCGGTTCGGCGGAGCCTTACGATGAGCGCTTCGACGAGATCCGCACCGCGCCGCTCTTGATCTTAGATGACCTGGGCACCGAGCATTCGACCTCCTGGGCGCTGGAGAAGCTGTTCCAACTGCTCAACTACCGCCACGTGAACCAACTGCCGACGGTCATCACCACCAATCACGAGTTGGAGGACATGGAGCCGCGCCTGCGTTCCAGGCTGTCCGCGGTAGAGCTGGTCGAGATCATCACCATCACCGCTTCGGATTATCGGGGACAGGGCGTGGAGCATTCTCACCTCGAATTGAACACCCTACCGCTCTATGAAGCGATGACCTTCGAGACGTTCGATCTGCGGCAGGGGGAGCTTACGCAAGAGGATGCGGACAACCTGCAGCGCGCCGTGCAAGAGGCCCGCGGCTATGCCGTGACCCCCACGGGGTGGCTGCTGCTGACCGGACGGTACGGCTGCGGCAAAACCCATCTGGCGGCAGCCATTGCCAACGAGTGGGTGCGCCAGGGGAACCAGGCGCTTTTCGTCGTGGTGCCCGACCTGCTGGATCACCTGCGGGCGGCTTACAGTCCCAAAAGCGCGGAGACCTATGACCGGCGGTTCGAAAAGGTCAAACATGTCTCCTTCCTCGTTCTGGACGACCTGGGGACGGAGAGCGCCACAGTCTGGGCACAGGAAAAGCTCTACCAGCTTTTCAATTATCGCTACGTGACCGGACTGCCGACGGTGATCACAACGGCCAAGCCTCTCGAGCAATTAGACGAACGGCTGCGCACGCGCCTGCTCGATGTCCGGCGCTGCACAGTCTTCGCCATTACAGCCCCACCCTACTTAGGAGGAGCCGCTTCTAAGGGGAAAAAGAAGCGCGGTCGAAGTGCGGGCTAACCGGTTATTGCAGAATAGAACTTTTGTGCTATACTACGTATACTTGAGAGAAACTCTCTCTATGTCGCGGAAAGCATTGGAAAAATAAACTCTAACACTGTAATCCCCGGGCAACACCAGGGATCCTATTAGTCGGTTAAGTCTTTAGGAGGAAAAGGCATGGCAGCAGCGGAAGGACGACAGAAGGTTCTGGACCAGGCGGTTGCACAGATCAAGCGGCGGTTTGGCGAAGGGGCGCTGATGCGCCTGGGGGAAGCGACCCACCTGCAAGTAGAGTCAATCCCCACCGGCTCATTGGCGTTAGACATTGCCCTGGGCATCGGCGGGCTGCCCCGCGGCAGGATCACCGAAGTCTACGGCCCTGAAGGGTCGGGGAAAACCACGTTGTGCCAGCACATCGTGGCGGAAGCGCAGCGTCGCGGCGGCATTGCGGCTTTCATCGATATGGAACACGCGATGGATCCCACCTACGCAGTGCGCTGCGGCGTAGATGTCGAGAATCTCTACATCTCCCAGCCCGACACGGGCGAGCAGGCGCTGGAGATTGCGGAAGCGCTGGTCCGCAGTGGCGCGGTGGATGTGATCGTGATCGACTCCGTCGCCGCCCTGGTGCCGCGCGCTGAGATCGAAGGTGAGATGGGGGACTCGCACCCCGGCTTGCAGGCACGCCTGATGAGCCAGGCCTTACGCAAACTCTCCGGCGCGATCAAACAGAGCAATGCGGTGATGATCTTCACCAACCAGTTGCGCATGAAGATCGGCGTGATGTTCGGCTCCCCGGAGACCACATCCGGCGGGCGGGCCTTGAAGTTCTATGCCTCCGTGCGGTTGGATGTGCGCAAGGTTACAGCGATCAAGGTGCAAGGCGAGGTTGTCGGCCATCGGACACGGGTTCGGGTGACCAAGAACAAGGTAGCCCCACCCTTCCGTGTGGCAGAGTTCGACATTATGTTCGGCACGGGGATCAGTCGCGAGGGCGATGTATTGGACATCAGCCAGGAGCTGGAGATCGTCGAAAAACGGGGCTCTTTCTACTACTATCAGGGAGAGCGTTTTGCCCAAGGACGCGAGAATGCCAAACAGTACCTGCAGGAGAACCCGGAGTTTACCGACAAGATCGAGCAGGCCATTCGCGATCAGATGTCAACCCTGGGTTCGCTGCCCCTGAAAGTGGGAGTCGGCGCCGCCGATGAGGACTATGAAGGGGGCAAAGAGGAGTTCAGTGAGTAAGGTCTCACCGGGTCTCACGGCTGGTTTTCCTTTCCAGCTTTCTGAAGTATAACAATTTTCACGGCCTTCGCGATGCAACGAAGGCCGTGACGTTTCATCAAGGAGGATATCATGGCTGCTTTACGTGAATTGAACCCCATCCTGCAAGCATTGATGGGGACGTTGTTCACCTGGGGGCTCACGGCGGCAGGTGCGGGGACGGTTTTTCTCACCCGTGAGGTCAGCCGCAAGCTCCTGGATGGCATGTTGGGGTTTGCCGGTGGCGTGATGATTGCCGCCAGCTATTGGTCGCTCCTGGCCCCGGCGATCGAGATGGCCGAAGGAGGGCCGGTCCCTGCCTGGGTGCCGGCGGCGGTCGGCTTCCTGCTGGGGGGGACCTTCCTGCGCCTGGTGGATCGCCTGCTGCCCCACCTGCATCGGAGCATGGCTGCACCGGAAGGGTTGAAGTCGCACTGGAAGCGGACCACGCTGTTAGTCCTGGCCATCACGCTGCACAACTTCCCGGAAGGGTTGGCGGTAGGCGTTGCCTTCGGTGCCGTGGCGGCGGGGCTGCCCTCGGCAACGCTGTCCGGAGCGATGGCATTGGCGTTAGGTATCGGCATCCAGAACTTTCCCGAGGGCCTTGCCGTCTCCATGCCGCTCCGCCGTGAGAACGTCTCCCCCTGGAAAAGCTTCTGGTATGGACAGCTTTCGGGGGTGGTAGAACCGATTGCCGGCGTGTTGGGAGCAGCTTCCGTCCTGCTGATGCGCCCGCTCCTGCCCTACGCGTTGGCCTTTGCTGCAGGGGCCATGATCTTTGTCGTGGCCGAAGACCTGCTCCCGGAGGCACAAAGCGGCGGCAATACCCACGAGGCGACCTTAGGCGTGATGTTGGGCTTCACCATCATGATGATCCTGGACGTCGCCCTGGGGTAAATTTAGCTTCCTGGAAGCTCGACGCCGAAGTGGTTGATGATCTGTTGAATGGGCGTGAAAATCGTGATCTGTCCTGATCCGGCAAAAAGGAGCCCTACCACCTTCTTGTCCATGTTCAAGATGGCGGAGCCCGAATCTCCCGGACTGCTCATGCCGCTGGCAATGACCTGGTTGGTAAAACGTGCCGTCCTGCCATTGTAATCCACATCGACGGTCACATCGATTTGCTGGACGGCACCTGTCGTAAGCCCTGTGGTGCGTCCCACCTTTTGCACCACCTCGCCAAGATGTGGGACGGCCACACCGGTAGGGGTACCTAGCTCCAACAACGCGGGGACGACCAGGTCCGGCGTATCGGGACGGGCCAGGGCCACATCCATCAGATTCGTATTCAGGCTTTGCTGAACTGCCTGAAGGCGATGGCTGGAACCTATAAGGCCGGCCAGCGTGTTGAGCAATTCCGCCACGGTCGTCGCAATCTGGCACTGCCCCGGCTGCTCCCCAAAGTCCAGCGGGACGAACTCTGCCAGCGTCGCGATCTGATCTGCAGCCGTGCCACCGTCCAGAGGTCCCGGCTGCAGAATAGGATCACCGGCCTGGGCGTTGTTGGCGTTGGCCAGGACGTGGTTGTTGCTGAGAATGAAGGTCTCGTCACCGCGCTGTACCAGCAGCCCAAATGTTCCGGCGGTAATCTGATAGTGGCCTAACGAGATGCCGGGCATGGCCGGCCGCTGGCGGCCCTTGGGATCGATGCCCTGCGCACGGATGTAGCCGGTTTCCACCACATCGGTAGGCAGCCCGTCAAGGGTCTGCGGCACCAAATCCTTGGACGAGAGCTCCTCTTTGGGCAGCTTCCGCACAACCGAGACGATCAGGCTCAACTCCTGAGTCTGTTCAGTCCCACGTATTTTGTATCCCAGCCCACAGGCGACGACGTTTTGCCGTCCGAAGAGTTGGGGGAGCGCCTGGCTGTAGACCTGGCGCGCCTGACTGAGAACTGTAGGTTCCATTGTGCCTCCTTTTACGCGTGCACGGGAATGAGACTATACTTGTGCTCGAGGATGTCCAACTGCCTCGACCTTGATGGGAACACCTTCCAACTCTTCGGGAATGCGATCCTCCGGTGCGAGGCTTTCAAGCGGGACTTTGTGGGTGACATTGACCACCAGGACGACCTGCTGGGTGGCGGCTTCTTCTTTGCCTTCTTCCTCTTCCCGAGGCTGAACGCCAAGGCCGACACCGACGACATTGGCCTTGCGCATCAGCCACGTCTCGTGGTGGATCTTCACGAGGCGCGCTTTCTCCAGCGAGCTTCCACCTTCCTGGCCCATCTTTTCTCCCTTCCTTTTCTGCAAGGCTAAGAGACCCTGTGCCAAAGCCAGTGCGATAAGGAGCAGGAACCCAATCATGCAGCTCCAGAATCCCCATCCAGGATGAAGCGGCGTGTTGTAGAGGTCGCTAAGAGCAGGGAGCAGGCGGTAGAAGGTCACCGCAGCAGGGATGCCGGTGAACAGGGCCCACACAAGCATCAGCCAGGGCCGCACCCTCCGGTGAAGTGTCCAAAGGGTCAGTACCAGGATGCCCACCACCGCGCCGACGCCCCACCAGAAGGGCACGGACCAGCCAGGCGTGCTCCAGGCTCCGATAATCTGGGGATAAGGGGGCAGCGTTTCAACGGCCATCACGATACCAACCAACGCCGCCAGCCAGCGCCACAGCGGTCTGGCTCCGGCCAGCAGCAGAGGCAGCAGCACGGCCAATCCTACCAGCGGGAGACGAAGGGTTTGCAGATCGACCACGAGGGCAAAAGTCTCGATTTGTGGCAGGAAACGCAGAATATCGAAGAGGTCATAGGCATTCCACGCCAGGGCGGCACTCTTGTGCCCTATCCAGGGGCCAAAGTAGCCCGTTACGGCGGCCACCCACGCGGCGGCCATCAGATACGTCAGGCCTGCGTGTCGCGTCTGCTCCGGGTCATGGGTTGCGTGTAGCAACTTCATCGGTTTGCACCTCTTGCTCTCGAGGGTCCGAGATACTGAAAGCATCGAAAGCGGCTGTCGTCGTGCTCCCTACCTCCGCGGCATCGGCAAAAAGCGCGATGCTCCCCGCACCAAAGCTGACGTCGGTGCGAGTGGCCAGCAATTGCCCATTGACGCTCAGGCTCAAGCGGGTGCCCTCGCAGCGGACCTCCAACCGGTTAGTCTCACGCCCCGGTGTGATGACGGGACTGAGGACGGGTCCGGCCAGTTTGGAACGCAAGCCGTCTTCGACCTTCATGATCAGGTAATAGCCATCCGCACTGATGGCGAAGAGATAGTAGTTTTCCTCATCCTGCTGGCGACAGGTAACCCCCATCCAGTTATTCTGGGTGCCCTCCACCTGTCTCACCTGCACGGCCACAACCGTATCCTCCCAGGTATAATCGATCAGCCTGGTGTAAATGCCAACGCCCTGCCCGCGGTCTTCCAGATAGAGCTCACCTTGCTGCGCGTAAGCCGCACCTTCCGCAGTATCGAAAAGGGCCCACGCGGGATTGGCCGGCGAAAACTCATCGCTCAGAATGCCCTTCGCCGCATCAATGGGTGAGAGGCCCGGAGCGGGTGGCGCTGCCAGACAGGCAGCCAATCCAAGAATAAGGATCAGGAACAGTGCACGACCACGGTTGTGTAGCATAGATTTTATGACTCCTTGGCAGGGTAGTAGATAGGAAGGATAACGGTAACCGTTGTGCCCTGGTCGAGTCCCGCACTTTCGATCCGGATATGCCCCCCATGTTTTTCGATGATCTCTTGCGCGACGGCGAGCCCCATCCCCATGCCACCATATCTACGTTTTGCGCTTCCGTCTACCTGGTAGAAACGTTCAAAAACATGGTGATGCTCTTCCAGTGGGATGCCAATTCCTTCGTCCTTGACAGAGCAGCAGATACTCTCCTCCTCTTGCCTGGCAAGCAGCCAGATTTTCCCATTCGGCTTGTTGAACTTGACAGCATTATCCAACAAGTGCATCAGCGCCAGCCCCAGCCGGGGGGGATCGAGGGAAACCTCGGGAAGCTCGTCCGGCAGGTCAATGATCAATTCCAGGTTTTGACGGAGGGCTTTCTGTTCAATGGATTGAGCGGCCCGCCGCAAAACCGGGATGATCGCCTGCGGTTGGCACTCCAGATCGGCGGTATCCATGCTGTCCAATGTAGTGATGGATTCCACCAACTCCGTGAGCTTGAGGGTGTGCGTCTGGATAGAACGCAGGGGCTGCTGCAGGGCGGGATCGAGCTTCTGGCTAATGCCGGCGCTCTCATCAAGCAGCAGATCTGTGTAACCTTTGACCAGGGCCAGCGGCGTCCGCAGCTCATGCGTGACGTTCTGAACAAACTGCGATTTCATGGCATCCAGGCGCTGCAGGTTCTCGTAGGCTTCCTCAGCACGTGCGCGGGCTTCTTGGGCTTCGCGATGCAGGCGCGAGTTCTCCAGAGCAGGCGTGATCGCTGCCGCCACAGCTTCAACTAAGGCAATCTCGCGCGGTGAGAAAGTGTGTGCGGTGGGTGGTTCCACCACCAACAGGCCGAGTATCTGCTCGCGCAGCATCAGCGGCACCAGGAACAGGCTGTGCATGGGCCGCTGCGGGTAGATCGCAGCGGTTTTGCCGCTCTCCGGCTCAAAGTTCACGGCTTGCTGTGCGGCCTGCCCCTTCAGCAGGTACTGCCGAGCGGATGTCTCCCAAATGCATTTGAAGTCCGATCGTGCGTCAGGATACCCCGGCTCCATATCCTCATAGGTGGTGCTCAAATCACCCTCCTGATAGAGGTTGACCTGAACAAGCGGGACCTGAAGGTAGCTGCGCAGTTCTTTGCAAACCGTTTGCAGGATCGTCTGGGGGTTCAGGGTTGCATTGAC
>JAVEWB010000245.1:0-4128 GCA_034004765.1 Anaerolineae bacterium | reverse complement strand
ACGGGCCGGGGCAGGCGGAGACCTACGGCAACTTGAACCGCGGCTGCTACGAGGCTTTCCATAAAGTGAAGGTTTAACGCGCGAGTATGAAAAGCGGGCGGCCAGGGCCGCCCGCTTTTCCATAGTTCTCGTTAGCGTGCTTTCTTGCCGAGACGTCGCTGGTAAACGTCAAGCTCTTTCCACTGTCCTGCGGCAGCCAGCCTGGCCTGCTCCGGCCAGCTATCCACGTGCCGCACCAGAAGGCCGGCCTCACCTAAGATAGCCTTGATCTGAGCGGGCGTCATGGCTGCCAGTTGTTCGAAGATCAGAACCCCGGCGGCGTTCAAAAGCATGGCACTCTTGGGGCCGAGCCACCAGAGCGACGCCAGATCGTCCGGCTGCATCAGGGTGCGCTCCTCCTCGACGCCTGCCAGCACGGCGGCCTGTGCTTCCATCGGCAGGGCAAAAGAGACGGCTCCCGCAGCAGTAGCTTTGGGCGCGCGCCAGCGGTAGTCGTTGTCCAGCGCCTGGCGGAAGTCCTCCAGGACGCCGGGTTTGTTGTAGATCTCCCACTGGTCCCCCATCCAGCGATAGGGCAGGAGGGCCCTGATCTGCTGGGCATAGGGGGTGCTGTTCCAGCGATTGATCTCCTCGTACACCTTTCGCACCCAGCCGATATTTTCCTTGGTCCAACCCTGGGATTCCTTACGATCACATGCCGGGGCGTTGTCCCCGCGGCAGATGTGATTGGTCTCCGTGATGTAGACGGGCACATCCTTCCACTTCGCCGGGATGCGCTCCGCGAACTGGCTATAGGTCTGGAAGTCGAAACAGTGGTCGCTCAGCAGGGCATCACCAAAGGTGACCTGATGGGTGATCGCCGCCAGTGACGGCCCGTGGGTGTAGGCGTGGAGGATGATCCCATCGAGCGCGGTGATGTTATCCATCATCTTCTGGAAGTAATCCAGCGGGCGCCATCGCTGGCCCCCCAGCAGCTTCATCGGGACCGAGTTGTAGGGGTCCACAGCGCCGGGGCAGACAATCGAGTTTGGAAGCACCGCCTTGATGCGTGCGTAGACCTTGTTGAAGGCTGCCGCATACAGCTCCGGTGTGATGTGTTCCTTGGGGTTCTCGTAACCGCCGGGGTGCTCGCTGGGGTTATTTTGCTCGTTGGCGATCTGGATGGTCCAGGTGTACTGCTCGTTGGGGAGCTCTGCGTGCAGCAGGTGCAGTTCCACCCACCGCGCGCAGGCCGCAGCGAACTCGTCGTACCGGCTGGACTCCGGCAGGGTGCCGCCAGGGTGGTACGAGTGATTCAACCGTACGATGACGCCGTATCCTTGGGTCGCCCAATCCCAGAGGCGATTGCGGTAATCCTGGTTGAGCTGCACGCTCTGCGCGGGCATCGCGACGAGTTCGGTGAAGAAAACCCAGCCCTGCTTATTCTTCCCGTTGTACAGGCCGCGAATGGCATCGCGTGTGGCGGCGTCATCCGAAAGCTGCGCGGCGTGCATCCCGAAGATGTGCGGAGAGACAGCCTTCGGCAGAGCGGCTTTTTCCGCTGCTTTACGGGTGTCCTCGTAATCCATCCGGCGGACGTACCAGGCGGCCACGTACCCCTCCTTCCCCGAGGGCGTGCGCACTTTGATCCACTGATCCTGCACGCCCACTTTGCTGCCGGTGACCTTGGGGTCTTCCAGGGACTGTAACACCGTCTTGTGCGACACCCACCAGACCTGCTTGCTGTCGACCGATGGCCCGGAGCGAACTTTCAGGCCGAACTCGGGGCTTTCGACCTGGACGTAGCGTACCGCGCCTGTAGAGGTGACGGGCTCCGGTTGAACCACCGACGTGGTAGAGAGTTTCAGATACCAGGCGGCCGTGTAGCCGTTTACCCCTGTTGGGGTCTGTACCTGTAACCACTGCCCCTGCTTGCCTACTTTGCTTCGCACGGCAGCTTCGGGCTCCAGCGCCTTGAGCGACGTGTTGTGGGCCATTTGCGCGACGATGGCATGCTCTACCCCGGGACCACTCCGCAGCTTGAGCGGATCGTCGGGGCTGTCGACGACGACGAAGATCAACGGCGTGGGCTGTGTTTGCGAGGCACTGCTGGGCAGCTTCAGGTACCAGGCGGCCACGTAACCATCCTTTTTGTCGGACGTGCGCACCCAGAGCCACTGCCCATCCTGTCCGATCTTGTTGCGGGTGATATCTGCTTCTTCCAGCGAGCCCACTTTTGTCCCATGTTTGATCTGGGTCACCAGTGTGCTCCCCACGTAGGCTTCGCTCCGCATGTTGAGGAAGCCGACCTCGGGGCTGTTGATCTCGACGTCCATTGTGGTCTTAGCAGGGGGCTGTGGCTTGGTGGCTTGCCCGCCGGAGAAGGGCTGCAGGAAAGGGGTGGGATCGATAATATCGTAAGGGTACTTCGTCTTGCCGCTTGCCGTAGCGCCCTGTTCCTTCAGGCTGAAATGCAGATGTGCCCCGAAGGAGTTGCCGGTGTTGCCGCCCAGCCCGATGAGCTGGCCGGACTTGACTCCCTGTCCCTGCGCAACGACGACCTGGGAGAGGTGCGCGTAGACGCTGGTGTAGCCTCCTTCGTGCTGGATACGGACCTGGTTGCCGTAGGGCTTACCTGCCGGATCGGAATTGCCGTCCAGACGTACCTGGAGCACGAAGCCATCGGCGACAGAGTAGATCTCGCTCCCCTCGGGGGCCTGAAAATCAATCCCTTCGTGGCCGGGCAGGCCGAATTTCTTATAATACTCAGGACGTTCTCCAAATTTTTGCGTAATGACGCCAAATTGTGTTGGCCAACGCATACTGAAAGCCATAAAACACCCTCCTTTTTTACTCTCGGGCCTTCCCATCTGGGAGCAGGATACCCTACGTTTTTATTCCTTGGCCTTCTGGAGCGCCCCAAGTGCGGAGGTGGCAGCGTCCCCTACGGCTTTGAGCATCTTCGCACGATTGTCCATGGCCTGCTGCACGGTCAGGGTATGGACTTCCCATACGCCTTTGTCCACTGAGCCATCTTCCTGGACCGGCACGCAGAGCGTCGTGTCCCCGTCGAAGGAGACCTGCGTATAGGCGCGCAGCATTAGATTTCCCTCATTGGCGATAACGGTCATGTCAGGGCGCTCACTGATGAAAACTTTGACCTGGTTGTGCGGCGTGGTGAAAGTGCGTACTTCCAGGACAGAAACATCGTTGACAAAACTCTGCACGCGTTTTGCCAGATCGTTGGCAAACTTCTTGACCGCTTCTTGTAAAGTCACTTCAGCCATCTCTGATCCTCCTATATGAGTGATTGGATTTGTGGCCACGATTTCCGCAGCTCTTGCAAAACATCCCGCACGAATTTCCAGGTTGCGGGTAACAACAGAATTTGTGCCCCCGGCATTGTTGCCTTGACGGCCAGGCCGGCAGCGCCGGTGCCTACCACGGAGAACACCCGCATCAGGGCAATGCGGGAGCCTAATGCCAGATGGACGGCCTGCACGTGCTGCTGCATGGAGGCAGAAGGCAGGTCCGCGGGCCACTCCGTTTTGAAATCTCCTCCCCAACTGACCTCGGTGATGCCGATGAGTGTCTCTCCCGAAGTGGTTTTGATGCGCGCGTAGTGGCTGAGGAGTTCGCGCGTCTGTTCCATGAAGGCCAGCCACTGCCGGTAAATCTCCTCCTGTTCGGCCTCTGCTTGAGGTTCCACTCCGTAAGCAACCGGCTCCTGGCCTTTCTGGAGCGTCTCCAACAGCGCGGCCTTTTGCGCTGCCAGCGGATCGTCGGTGGCGAAAGAGACGGCTTCGGTGGTACCAAGCTCTTTCAACGCGTCCTTAGCCTGTACCAGGTCACGCTCTCCGAGGGCCAGGGCGCGGGTCTGAGCGTCCAGAACCTGTCGAGCCTCTTCGGCAGATGAAGAAAGCTCAATATGCCAGGTCGGGGGTTCGACCGGCGACGCCTCTGCACTGAAGGAAACGCCTGAGCCCTCCGGCAGCGTCCACAGCCCCAGGGGATCTTCTCCTTCGGGTAGTGCGATGCCGGAAAGCGTAAAGCGAGACGTCGATGGAGCCATCAGGGCTTCAAACTTTTCAGTAGATTGGTCGCCATCTCTGCCATCGTTTGCAGGAATTGCGCCCGGTTGGCCTGTGC
>JAVEWB010000244.1:0-4153 GCA_034004765.1 Anaerolineae bacterium | reverse complement strand
GGACATAGACCTGAAAGAGGGCACAGCCCGGCTGTTTGGGAAAGACCAGGAAGAGCGTATTGTACACATCGGGGAGAAGACCAAGGCCGCCATCCTCAGATACTGGAGCGGTAGGACAGATGAATACCCGTGTGCATTTCACGGCTACCAGGATAAAATGAAGGTAGCGGGCTTGCGCTCCATCATCCGCCGTGCTGCCAAAATGGCAGGGATCAAGCGCCGCGTCTACTTGCACCTGCTGCGGCACACCTTCGCTCATAATTGGATCGTTGGCGGCGGGGACCTGGAAAGCCTCCGCCGTATTCTTGGCCACAGCAGCCTCAGCACAACTCAGATTTACGCCGGTATCGATCAGGCGGACATTCACCGCAAACACGCTGCCATCAAGCCCGCGGATAAGTTTTGACCTTTTGGGGTCATGGCCACCAGGTGGGCGCGGATTAAACGGCCCCAAAGTGGCCACTTTGGGGCTATATAGCAGCTCGCAGCGGTGCTGAATCGGCCCCAAAATGGCTTACACGGAGGAGGCCACAGGTTCGAGTCCTGTACCGCCCACACAAAGCGCTGCTGAGGGTCTCCTCAGCGGCGCTTTTCTACATTTGCCATCCCCCTCTTTCGTGTTAAACTTGAACGTTGCAAAGATTGCCCAAGGAGTTGATATGCGCGCAGTTAAAGTGCTTACAGGTTTACTCTTACTCCTGGCGCTGACCAGCGTCGCACAAGGACTGGCCGCGCCCTTGCGCCAAGAGCCTATCTGGACCGTCACCTTCCCCAACGACGGGGCCGTCCTCAGCGGACAGGTCACCATCCAGGGGACGGCTTCGCACCCCAGCTTCGCCTCTTACGGTGTGCTCTACGCCACCGGCCCACGTCCGGAAGCGAATTCGCAGTGGGTGCCCATTGTCTATGGCGTGACCAGTATGGTCGTCAACGGTCCATTGGCAACGTGGGACACAACACAAGTTGCCGACGGACAATACACCATGGCTCTGGCTGTCTATGAAGCCGGGAACGATACCCCATACCTGCATTTCATCAACAACGTGACGGTCAAAAATGGCGATTTGACCCCCACACCGACAGAAACCCCTACGCCAACGGAAACGACAGAAACGACGGAAGTGGCACCGACCGCGGAGCAGCCGACCGAAGCCGGAGGAGTGATCGCCCCCACCATCGAGCAGCCCCCGACGGCCACCGCGCGCGCTGTGGACGCCACTGAAGGCGGCGCGGCTGCCACAGAGGGTGCGGAAGAGAGCTCCGACAAAGCCAATGATGAAGCTCTGTCGCTGGACTCCATCCAAGAGGCCTTCATGTCGGGTGTCTGGCTTGCGATTTTACTCTACGTCTTTGGTGGGCTCTATGTGGCCGGGAAAATAGGCTGGCGGTATTACCAACGGCAGCAGAGAGGCGAATAGCCGCGATGGAGGAGTTCGTGCTCATCGTCGGACTGGGAAATCCGGGCCCCGCCTATGCTCACAATCGACATAACATCGGTTTCCGCATGCTGGACAGCCTTGCGGAGATCTATCAGCAGGCTTTCAGCCGAACGGAGCACCACGCCTCCACCGCCCATGGGACGGCAGAGGGGGAACGCGTGATCCTGGCCAAACCGCAGACCTGGATGAATGAAAGCGGGAAAGCCGTAGGCCCCCTATCCAATTTCTACAAAGTCACACCCGATCGCCTCCTGGTGATTTATGATGATCTCGACATCCCGCTGGGGACCGTGCGCTTTCGCCTGAGCGGAAGCAGCGGAGGGCACCGCGGCGTCCAGTCCATCATCCAGCAGCTCGGCACGCAGGAGTTTCCCCGCCTGCGCCTGGGTATCGGACGCCCCCCGGGGAGGATGGACCCGGCAGCCTACGTGCTGCAGAACTTCTCCACAGAGGAAGAACTGCTCCTGGAAGAAACCCTGCGTCTGACAAAGACGTTGATCAAAGCGTGGCTCAACCGCGCCCCAGACTTCCTCAAGCCGGGCATGACCTGGCGCGTTGACGAACCTGCCAATGCATCAGTTGGCAAGTAATGCGCAGTACCCTATATGACAGCCACACTCAAGGGATTACTCCCATGGATTTACAACCACCCGGCCTACCAGGCACTTCGGGATGATCTGAGGGCCGGGGCTGAGGTCCCGGCGCAGGCCCTGATCCCTGCGGTCGCTCCTGTGATTCTGGGCGCGCTCGCCAACGATCTGGACAAAACGCTCCTGATTGTCACACCCACCGCAGAAGAAAGCCGCCGGCTGATCGAAGCGCTGCGCCTCTGGCTTGTGCAGCCCGAACGGCTGCTCTCCTTTCCTGAACCGCCTGTCCTGCCGCATGAACATGCACCCTGGCCTCCGGAGGTCATCGCCGACCGGCTGAAGGTCCTTTCCACGTTGTTCCTCCATCGTCTGGGAGGACTGCCGGAGAGTGTACCGCCGCTGATCGTCGGCTCCGTTCGCGCCATGATGCACCGCCCGCTCCCCTACCGACAGTTCCGCCTGGCGGCTCGGAAGATTGAGAGCGGAGCTAAGGAGTCGCTCACCGGCCTGATCCGCCACTGCCAGGGCATCGGCTACGCGATCGTGAGCGTCGTCGAGGAGCCCGGTCAGATCAGCCGGAGGGGTGGCCTTCTGGATATCTTCCCACTCCAATCCCCTACCCCCTACCGGCTTGATTTCTTCGGGGACGAGATCGAGGCCATCCGGGCCTTCGACCCCGCAACACAGCGGTCGACGGACCGCACCGCCGCGTTCTGGCTGACGCCCGTCCGAGAGGTCCTCCCCCGGGATGGCGAACGTGGAGCAGCGATGCTCCACTCCCTCCTGGAGCGTGAGCTGCCCCCGGAGATCCGTATCCCATTGGAAGCGGACGCCGAGGCGCTTGCGACGGCTACGCCCTTCCCGACGTTGGAGTTCTACCTCCCCTTCATCTACCAGGAAGTCAGCACCGTCCTCAACTATCTGCCCGCCGACACCCGCGTTGTCCTCTACAATGCAGAAGCCCATCCGCAACGCTGGGAAGAACTGGAAGCGGAGGCACAGGAACTACAGCGGCGTGCCGTGGAAGAGGGCAGCCTGCCACCTGCTCCGCCTACCCCCTACGTCTCTTGGGAGACCTGGCAGGCCGCACTGGACAATCAGAAAACATTAACCTTCCAGTATAGCGAAGATGGCGTGCTGGAAGAAAGCTTTGCCCCTGAGCCACACTTTGCCGGGAAACTGGGAGAGGCCCTGGGACGCCTGCGACAATGGATCGGTTTAGGAGATCAAATCGTCGTCGTGAGCCGCCAGGCAGCGCGACTGGCCGATCTGTGGCGGGAGTTCAATCCCCCGCGCATCCACGAGGATCTGTCAGCGCCGCCGGAGGGGCTGATCACCTTCGTGCAGGGAAGTTCCACCGGCGGGTGGCAGCTCACCTATCCTCATGTGCTCGACACAGGAGAGGGTGGCATCGTCACGGCCACCCGCCATCTGATCACCGACGAGGAGCTCTTCGGCTGGCGTCCACCGGAACCGCGCCGCCGGCCGCGCCGCAAAGCCGTGGCCCCGGAATTCCCCTTCGCGGATCTCAAGCCCGGCGATTTCGTGGTCCACGAGGATTACGGCATCGGCCTCTTCAAAGGATTGGTCGTCCGCAGCGTGGACGAGGTCGAACGTGAATACCTGCTGTTGGAGTACTCCGGGAAAGATCAACTCTACGTGCCTATCCACCAGGCCGACCGCCTGACGCGCTACATCGGCACAGAAGGGCACACGACGCAGGAAGTCGAACTAGGGATCTTTGGACCGTCGCTGAGCCGCCTGGGAAATGGAGAGTGGAACGAAACCAAGGCGCGTGTCCAGCGCGCCACGGAGGAGATGGCTCAGGAGCTCCTGACTCTCTACGCAGCCCGGCAGGTAGTAGAAGGTTATGCTTTCGCCGCCGACAGCTCCTGGCAGAGCGAACTGGAAGCCGCCTTCCCCTATGTGGAGACCGACGACCAGATCGAAGCCATCCACGCGGTCAAGAACGACATGGAGCAATCCCGCCCTATGGATCGGCTGATCTGCGGAGATGCCGGCTATGGGAAAACCGAGGTGGCCCTACGGGCAGCGTTCAAAGCGGCCACCGACGGCAAACAGGTGGCCATGCTGGTCCCCACCACCATCCTGGCACAGCAGCAC
>JAVEWB010000243.1:0-4171 GCA_034004765.1 Anaerolineae bacterium | reverse complement strand
CCCATTGTCTGGCCAGTCGGTATGGCTCTAAGTCCCGTCCTCAGGGGCTACTTCCGGTGGCCCCTTCTTTTGCCCGACCCCAAGACGAGGTCAAGGAGCCTGGTACAAGCTCTGACTCGCTTTCTCAGAAACTGACCGGGCGGCGGCCGATGTGCGCGAAGAACTCCTCCCGCGTCGCCGGGCGCTCTTTGAAGTTGCCCAACATCGCGCTGGTTTCCATACGCGCGTTGGCCTTCTTCACCCCGCGCATGGCCGCGCACATGTGCAGTCCTTCCATGACGACGGCCACCCCCTGCGGGTGCAGCGTCTCGTCCAGGAACTCCGCGATCTGCTGCGTCATGCGCTCCTGCACCTGCAGGCGGCGGGCGAACATCTCGACGATGCGCGGGATCTTGCTCAAGCCGATCACCTTGCCGTTGGGGATGTAGGCCACGTGCGCCCGCCCCATGAAGGGGAGCAGGTGATGTTCGCACAGGCTGTAGTAGTCGATGTCCCGCACCACGACCATCTGATCGTACTTGACGTCGAAGATGGCGTCGTTGATCAGCCGCTGCGGGTCCACGTGATAGCCGGCGGTCAGCTCCTCGTACATGCGAGAGACGCGCGCGGGGGTGCGGAGCAGTCCCTCGCGGTTGACGTCCTCGCCGATCGCCCGCAGGATCGTCTGCACCGCGCACTCGATCTCGTTGGTGCACGGCTGCTCCGGGACATCGTAGAGCTCATTACGGAACACATCGTACTCCGTCGGTTCGATCTTCAAAGGGTCGGTCATCGTTTCCTCCTTGCAAGAGAATGGCTTCAGCGTATCACTTTCGAGCGAGGAAGCAACCCCTGCCGCGAGGAGCGCACCTTAGGAACCGACTCACATGAAAACTGGGCTGCAAGGGGAAGAACTACCTCAACGCAGAAACGCGGAGAATAAAGAAAGAAGGCCGGTGATGATTTCAGCGATACACCTCACGCCGGTGTCGGACGCGCACGATGGTCACGGTTCGAGCGTCGTCATCGATAATGTACACGATACGGTAATCGCCGACGCGAACGCGCCAGCCCTCCAGATCGCCGGCCAATTTGATCGCTCCAGTGGGACGAGGATCCATACGCAGGGCCAGGAGCCTGGAATGGATCCGCTCTAAAATGGACCGGGGCAGCTTACGCAGGTCCTTTTCCGCCGTGGCTTTGAGCAGCAGGGTATACATCGTACCGGGTCAGGCCGGGTCAGAATCATTCAGGCCCATCTCCGCCATAAAATCAGCATAGGGGCGCGCAGGTTCCTCTGCCGCTGTCTCCAGGCTGAGGCGGTCGATGAGATCTTCCACGCCTTGAAGCAGTTCCTCGTAGCGTTCGTAATCCACCAGCACGACGACGGGGCGCCCGTGCTGCGTGATGTACACCGCCTCGTTCGTCTCGCGGATGGTATTGATGATATCATTCGCCTTGCGGCGCAAATCGCTGATCGGCACGATCTTTGTACCCATAGATATACCCTCTTATGGAACCAAATTTAGTGCTATCTATGGTGATTATACATGATCAAAGAGATTTAGCCAGCCTACAGTCAACGAGAGAGCTTTCAAATCCCCGCTGCGTGCTCCACCCTCCCCAAACAAGTCGCTATGACTAAAGGCAGCCACAACTGTGCTGCAGACGAGCCGGCCATGAGCCACGCGTAGAACGAATACTCATCTGGCGTGCCTCGCAAAGCAGTCCATCTGGCGATCTCCATAAGGATGAACGTGAGTGCTGAAAGCAGCAATAGCCAACGCTTTTTTCGCCATTCGGGACCAGGCCATAAAACACCAATCGGCATAATCATCAAAAAACTGAAAACCGGGAAAAGCAAGAGTGCATACGACGTGGACTCCAATAGGACACTGGGTGATTCCAACAAATTCTCAATCACAAGCTCACTCGGATCACGAAACATCTCAATGCAGAATGGCTCGCAGCACGCGATAAATAACCCCGCTACCCATGTCTGTCTCTTCAGCGAAAAACCGACGATCACAACCAGAAGCAAAAATGAGAATTCCACCATACCTGTATAGGCTCCCCAAGGAAATAGCCACCACTGCTCTGGAAGCTCATACAAACGGGTGTAGATTACCGTGGCTACCCCCAACGCCCCTAAAAGCACCCACCCCCCTTTCGACACACACAGGCCCAGTCTCCTGTGGGCCAGACAATAAGCTAAACAGGGAACCAAAATCAGCACTATCAGTGTCATCAACCAGAAACCCCAAGTAAGCCAGAGGTAAAAGTCAGGGTAGGGTTTTAAAACCGAGGCAAGCCACCCGAAAAGATAGGAAATCCCGAGTTTCCCTATCTTCAGTAGCCACCATTTCCTTTTGCCCACTGACCACAAGAGCGCCCCTAAAGCAGGGATGCTCCAAACAGACAAACGGCCATTTTTAGCAAATCCAGCCCCGACAATGCCCAGCGAAATAAAGCATAGCGGGATTATGTTAACCTCTGGAGTCCGCTGCCTCAGGGCATCACTTTGACACACCAAAATCCACAATCCGGGTAAAAGAATCGCGCCGATCTTCTTCCACGATAGCGAAGACGCCCTCTCTTCTTCACCCCCCAGGCTTGAAGATTCAAGATGTGCCATATTCCCGCCTCCTATTAGCCCTTTCTATGTGCCTGCACCAGGTATCACAATCGTCCACAGGGCTACTCAGCCCATTCGTTTTTTCTTTCGCCTCTGGACCAACACCAGGGTCAACAGCGCTGCCGGAACAATGAAGACTCCGGCACAACAGCACTGAACCCAAAGAGGCATCGTCTTTTCCACTTCGATCAGGTCGCCCTCGATCGGCATGAACCTCGATCCGTCCCACCTCATGATGACGTATCTCAGCTCACCGGTCCAATAAGAGTACCTTTCAAGATAGATATCCTTTGCCTCTCCCTCAGGTGCATCTCGATACTCAAAGAGATTCAGGGATGGGTTCTGGGTGATTCCCGTATTGCCAAGAACATGCTCCCATTCACCATCCTTCAAAGTGAGGATAGCATGGTATTCAACATCCTCAATACCCATACGGTCCCCTTGCTGCTCCAAACAGATGTGGAGCTCCGGCTGATTATCTCCGGTTAACTCGACGACTTCTATAGTACGTATGTAGGTCGGAACTCGTTCCCCAGTTCTCAATCTTGTGCGAGTAAGTTCTTTATCGCCAACGGCCCGGCACTCTGTAAACGCCGTCTCCAAGATCAGTACACGAATGGGCATGTAATTTATCGCCTCACTTACGTACAGCACGACCAGCTCCAATTCCTCGTCCTGATCCACGTTCAGCTCCTGGTTGGCCAAGACCTCAGCATCCCCCAGAACCTGCCTGATGCAGTCCGCATGCAGAGGGGGCAAAGTGGAGGAAGGCGTAGGCTCGTTCCCCTGGCAGCCGGTGACTGCCAGAGTCAACGCCAGGCAAACTGACAAACATAAACCCCTTACCTTTTTCATGAGCTCGCTGCCTCCTGGCTGTTATCACCCCGCCTTACGGTGCCCACTGCACCAGCCACAGCTTGCCATACTCAAGGATCGCAGCATTCTCAAGCGGCGAAACGGCAAGACTTGCATACCGCTCTATGGTAACTGCCTGGCCTTCAGCAGTCATCACTGGTGAAGCAACAACCTCTTTGTCCTCACCAGTCTCCCAATCATAGACATGGATATTCGCAGAATCGGCGCCGCACTCTTCGAAATAGCTATAATACAGCCGCCGGCTGTCCTGCGACCAGGAAAATCCCCACCCGACCCGCGAAATCAGCCTGATCTCGCTGCCATCAAGCGCAGCGATCTGAAGCCTATTCTCACTATCGATAAAAGCCAGCAGGCTCTCATCCGGCGACAGCGCCATCGGGCCCATGAGCCCAAAATCCATTTTCCTGCTGCCATCTACAGAAGCCCACCTAATATCACCAGGCCCTTCATAGCTACAGCTAAAGATAATCTCCTGCTCCTCCTTCAACCAAATGACATCACTAATATAGAGACAGTAATCCCCTAACCTTCGGGCTTCACTGCCATCGGTGCGTGCCACCCAGGCTTGATACGGATCGAGGTAAAACCCCTCAGGAGTTGGCGTCTGATCATAGCCGGGCGGCAAGCGCTTGTACACGACCCACTCCCCACTGGGTGAAAGGTAACCCCTAAACAACATGT
>JAVEWB010000242.1:0-4179 GCA_034004765.1 Anaerolineae bacterium | reverse complement strand
GGATTGGAACCCGCTGATGGCGAGGAATGCCAAGCCCATTCAGGAGCGTGCCATTCGTGCTTCCCTCGTCGACGATAAAGAACTGCCCCTGCTCCAACTGCATCGAAAATTGAGGGTTGGAGACAAAAGAATCGTTCAGTGCAAAATCACAGAACTGTTGGTCGCGGCCCACTTTCGTGATCTGGTTGGCCAGTTTGAACTCACGACCGATATTTGCGCCTTGGGTGATGATCAGCTTACCCTGCGCTGGAGGCCCTCCGGGCATCAGCCGCTGCGTCATCCCCTTGAGCGCGCTGGTCGTGTTCTTCACCACCTTGCGCGCATCCCCTTTCGCGCGGATCAACATGATAAGCAAAATGATCAGGCCGATGAATAAAAGCAGCAGCGCAATCAAGAGCCACCAGTTCACCAAAAGCCACCGCATCAATCGCTCCCCAAAGGAATAAGCATCACAGGTGACCCGGACTCTGACCGGCGAGCTTGTGACCGCGGTGTATAAATAAGGATCTTCCGTACTGGCCAGTAAGGTGTACTGAAAAGTCTGCACCTCATCGGTGGGTGTCAGAACAGCCGTGAGATCCCAATCGACAGCATAGTCAGGTCCCGTCGAGGAGGATCCGATGAGATCGCCATTTGCAAAATAAGTCACCGTCATCTCGCCGCGGGGCATGCCGTCTTCGGCCGCAATCTGCACCCTGAGGGGGATCACCGTCGGAACCAATCCCTTCAACGTAGTAGAATAAGACACGGTGAAGTTGGTCACCGTGGGAGAAATCAACATAAGTCGCAAGGGACGCAGCCGTGAGGAGATCGTTGCCTCGGCCACACCATCACCTAACGGTGTATCCAACACCTCCACTTCAAGCTCATATTCTCCCTCCGGCTTATAAAACGGGAAGGTCACACGATACGACTGCCGTTGGGTGACGATATCCTGAAAGAGCGCTAAGGCCTCGTCTTGAGTTGAAGGGGTATAGGAAACATAGCGCCCATGAGTCTGCGTTGCTAACGCCTCCATGTTGTCTTCATCCCCCGCTCCCATCCGAACGGTATAGAGCAAGATGCCGTTTTCCAGACACTTCTGGATGATGATGGTCTCGTGTGCCTTGTCGCTATAGTTCCGATCGATCCCGTCAGAGAAGATCACAATCATCGGGCGGCGATGCGTCAGGCTATTTCGCATTTGCGCGTCGGGGTTTTTCGTAATCCACTCGATGGCCCGATCGATGCCATCGTAGAGCGGGGTCGTCTCATTCACCACCTCAGTCCGGAGGGTCTCGAACTCATTGCTCACCCGATTGGGATCCCCATCCGTAAAGGGCACCAGCGGCACCAATCCGCCATGATCCCGTCCGCGAATGCCGATCAACGCCACCATATCCGCGTTTGGACTACCATCCACGTTGAGCAAGCTCACCAAATTAGATGCCAGTTCCACGGCCTGGCCGATGCGCGGGTCCCCACGCTTGGCAATGCCGCCACGATCCACTACGATCGCCACCGCAACACCTGTGGTATCCGGCGTTATGTCGGCGTCCACCTCCTGATCGGACAGCCGCACCTCGAAATTAGCATCCGCATCCAATGTATCCAAAAAGCGTCCGGTCGTGGGGTCGACAACCGAAACAAAAGCATGGGCATCGGGTGAATCGGCGTGCGCTTCCGGCTTTCCAAGAATATCGACCACTGGCCCCGTCTCTTGAGCAAGGCCAAAGCCTTGCGTAGCAAACAAGAGCAAATACCCTAATGCAATCAGGAGCAGAGCAAGACGCTTCATTCTCTTACCTCCTCGAACTCATGCGGTTACCTGCACAATCACAACCGTGATATTATCCTCGCCGCCGGCCTGGTTCGCCGCCTCTACCAGGCGATCACAGCTTTCCTGGGGTGAGGTAGATGCCCGCCAATGCTGCCAGATCTGCTGGTCGGGAACCATACCGCTGAGTCCATCTGAGCAAAAAAGAAGGGCCTGTCCCGGGAGAAGCGTGCAATCGTATAAGTCAACCTCCAGATTGGGCTTGTCGCCGATCACGCGATAGATCACGTTCTTCTGCGGATGATGCGCAGCTTCCTCCTTAGTAAGTTGGCCCATCGATACCAGGCGCTCCACCAGGGAGTGATCGGTAGTTACCTGCATAATGGCTTCGCGTGTCAAAAGATAACAGCGGCTGTCCCCGATATTGGCGATGGTCGCCACATTCCCCACCAAAAGCGCCATCACTAGTGTGTTTCCCATATCATTACCCGCACTGGTGCGCTCTTCATAGACCGCTTGATTGGCAGTCTGTACCGCAGAGATAAGCCAGGCTTTACTGTCCGGCAGCGCGTGTTCGGCCATAGCGGGCTCGATGATTTCCTTGGCCGCCAACTGTCCGATCACGCGGCAGGTAAGCTGGCTGGCCACATCTCCCGCCTCATGTCCCCCCATCCCATCGGCCACCGCAAATACACCCACGGGCTGATTCAAAGAGCGGTACACACGCGAGGTCTCCAGCGTCAACAAACTGTCTTCATTGAGCGAGCGCACCCGGCCCACATCGGTCCGGCGGCCCACCCGCAGCGTAATGCTTTCAGGACGGCGCGCCCCTTGTAGCGCCTCCTTTAGCTCGGCCGCCAGCGTAAATGCAGTGACCTCCTGCGGGTTGGTCAGAGCGTGCTTTACCACCTCCTGCAGCCTGGGAGGCAGACTGCCCACAGCCGATAGCTGCTGCTGCCCCGTAACCAGGTACAGCAGCAGCAGTGCCAAATTCTTCACATCTTGTGCGAAACCGTCTACAGCCGCTGCTGGCGAATCAGGAGGAGCCAGATAAGAATTCAGATTCGTCCAAAACGCACGATGGCCATCCACGGCGACGTAATTCAAGCCCACGGTTCTAAGCACAACCTGATGCTGGTGCAAATATCCCATCGCCTGCGCCAACGAAGTGCCCCACTCCAGCACCGCCGACATCTCTTGAGGGATCGGCAATGTTGCTGCCATCGCCGGGAAGAACTCAGGGTCTACACGATACTGGCGCGGCTGCCCATAGGGTACATCGGTAAACACCGCCACCGGCAGCAAAAGCGCTGCATGGTTCAGCTTCAGCCCCAACAGTTGCGCTTCGGCAGCAAAAGCTTGAACATCGGCACTTTCGTGAACCCGATAGCGGAGATTCACCTCTCCTACACCGGAGAGGTCAGCCCCGCAAGAAGCACAGAAGTGTTCCTGAGGGTCAGCCGCAATCGCACCGCAGTTAGGACAGCGACGTGCCGAAACTAGATCCTCTACCACGTAAACATTTAAGCGGTCGTCAGACAACTGCACCGCCTGCACGATATAACGGTGTTTGAGAAGGGCACCTTCAGGCAAAGGTGCAAACAGCTCCGAAAGCTGCGGCAAAGGCGTCGTGGCAGGCAGTTCTTGAGAGGGTGGTAAGACCGGAGGATGAGAAAGCGGCCTTGTCGGCGGAGCGGGAGACGGCGTCACGATAGACAGAGGCTGCCCGCACTGTTCACACACCCGCGCCTCAGCGCGGTTTGGATGACCACATTTAGGACAATTCATTGTTTCTTCTCCCCCATACCGGCATGAAAGTTAAAGTTAACTTTGCCCAGGGTCAACGTCCACCCATCGCGAAGTACATTGCAGCCCGTACGACGCCCGTTAACATAGAGTCCATTGTGTGAGTTCAGATCCTCGACCACCCAATAAGCGGCTTGTTTGTAGATTCGAGCGTGGTGACGAGAGATTGTGTCCCAACCGGCAAACACTTCGGTAATCACCAAATCGTTATCTTGAGCCCGCCCAATGGTCATCCCTTCGGGCTTCAGCGCAAATCGCAGCAGCGCGTCCCCTTGACCGGAGAATGTAAGATAAGGCACCTCCGACAAGAGCAGGCGGGTTCTCGACTGAGCAGTCCGAGGTAATGCGAAGCGAGGGCCTGCCACATGCTTCGGATCAGCAGAATGTTTCTTCCGCGCGCGGAATAAATAAACCACCGCACCGCCCAACACCAGCAGGGCCAGGAGTGCCACGCCGAGAAACAACGCCAGGTCTCTTGGAAATCCGCCTGTTCCCTGAGTGTCCCCCCCCGTGGTTCCCGGTACAGGTAAAGGCGTTTCTCCCTCTGCAGGTAAAGAAGTTTCCGAAGGTTCTCCCGCTTCACCGATAGGGTCCGCAACCAGCGGAGGTGGCGGACC
>JAVEWB010000241.1:0-4191 GCA_034004765.1 Anaerolineae bacterium | reverse complement strand
GGGTCTTGGCCCAATACATCGCCATCCGCAGGAAGGACTTTTTGACCTCACCCATGTAGTCGCTGCCCAGAGCGTAGGTGGTAAACGTAACGGGATCGACCAGGATGCGGCGCTCCATCACTTTGTCGCGCCATTTGCCGACCATCACCGTCGTCAAATCGGCACGCTCCCGATCGGCATACTCCGGCGGCGCATCGAAAAGAGACTGCCCCCACATGAAAGCAAGGCGCGCGTGATCGACAGGGACATAAAAACGGCAGTGCAGCCGGAAGTCAGGGGCATTGCCCATGATGCGATCCAATTGGATCAGCCTTTCAGTTGCAAGTGCCGCCTGCACACCCTCAAGCCAGCGGTGCTGCTCAGCATCCGGGCCATCGAAAACAATATCGGTGAACCTGGCCGAACGGCTGCGAATTCGGCTGATGTAGCGGGGGGAACCATATCTTGTCGTCGTTTCTTCTATACTGGCCCATCCGCGTAACTGCTCCCAGGAAGGATTTTTTATAACCTCGCGAGCTTTAATGGGTCGGGTAAAGATTTCAGACATGTCACCTCCAGATATAAGTTATGATTAAAAAAGGGTGCACCTGCGGTGCACCCCCACTGTCCCCAAACTACGGCTGATCATAAACCCCTGAACGCACATTATGGCGGATGTGGAGGACCTCGCGGACCATTCGTATCGAGTCCTGGATGGGGTTCACGGTACTCCCCTTGCCGTAATACCAGGGGATCCCTACCTCCAGGATCTTGTAGCCTCGCCGCAAGGCGATCGCCAGCACCTCTACATCAAAGGCAAAACCATCGATCTTCTGCACCGTAAAGAGATCACGAGCCACTTCTCGGCGGAACGCCTTGAAGCCACATTGCGTGTCGTTGATGCCGGGGACGGCCAGGGAGCGGACGACAAAGTTAAAGACACGTCCCATAAGATGGCGGTAAGCAGGTTCGTTATAGCGATGCGAGCCCGGAGCTTCACGGGAGCCAATCGCAATATCGTAGTCCCCCTTCAAAGACACGGGGAAGAACCGGGGAAGCTCCTCGATGGGCATGGCCAGATCGGCATCGCAGATAAAGGCATAACGCCCTCGCGCCTCCATAATGCCCTTGCGCACCGCAGCACCTTTGCCCTGGATCGGCTGATCGATCACATGAAGGAAAGGGTAGCGCTCAGCGAACTGACAGGCCGCCTCGCGGGTCATATCCCGGCTGTTGTTATTCACCACGATGACCTCTAAAGCCTCCGAGCATGATTGCACAAAGGCAACCACACGGTTCAAGGTATCCGGGAGGCGCTGCGCTTCGTTATAGGCAGGGATGACAATCGTCATCAAGGGTTCATCATTATTCATGGCACCTCTACATTAGTCCAAAATGGGTCACGATGCAATATAGGAAGATTACCAATTAAGAATGACAAATGGCGAAAATTCTCGCCAGGCTCACAGTGGGATCCATCCCACCACGCGGCGCTGAGCAAAACGCGCAAGGCGCGTGAAGCCCAACGAAAGCGCCAGGTCGCGAGCGCGGGCGAAATGCTGCCCGACATTCTCGGGACAATGCGCATCCGACCCGAAGACCAAAACTTCGCCGCCCAATTCGCGATACCAGCGCAGGATCGTGACCGCCGGGCAGGGTTCATCCATTCCTTTGCTCCAGGGAGAGGTGTTGATCTCGAGGCCCCGTCCCCGCTCGATGACGGCACGGAGCGCTGCCCGGATCAGCTCGGCGTAAGGCTCCGCCGGCAGACAGGCTCCCACCGTTGACCACGAATCCCGGCGCATCAGGTCGAAGTGCGCCAGAACGTCATACTCCCCCCCCTCGGCCAAAAGCCGCACCTCCTGAAAATAGCGCTCATACGCCGCCGCGATGCCGTCGGCAAAAGTTTCCGGGTCGTATCCCAACCGGCCTCCGCTCCAATGCACGGAGCCCAGGACATAATCCCACGACCAGGCCGAGAGAACCGCGCGGGCCTGGGACAAGAAATGCTGCGAGCTTCCCACTTCCAGGCCGGCGAGGAGCGTTATCTCCCCGCCGCAGGAGGCCCGCAGCGATTCCAATTCCGCGAAATAGGCCGCAGGTTTCAGGTAGCCGGCAGCATCATCCCGCGGCATCCATTCCAGGTGGTCGGTAAAGGCCACCCCCTCCAACCCGGCAGCAAGTGCCGCACGGGCCATCGCTTCCATAGAAGCGCCGGCGTCGGGAGAGTGATGGGTATGGACGTGCAGATCGAACATCGCCGACGTTACAAAACCCTTTCAGGCGGTTTGCAGAAGAGGTCCCCCGGTGCCTGAGACGGCACAAGGAGAGACAGCGACGCCGCGTCCAGGCTGATAGAGACAGGGGTCGCGCCGATCGGCTCGCCGTCTACCTGCAAGGCGACGTCGGGCAATGTCCGTATTTCCAGATTGCGCGTCAGCACCTGAATGATGCCCGGGTCCCGCAGGTAACGCCCGCTGAAAACATAGAGGATGTGGCGCAGCGCATAAGGCCACCCCAACCCCTTGAAGATGAAGATATCCAACATGCCGTCGTCCATATAAGCGTGGCGCGCAATCGTGAAAAACGCGGCGTAGAGCTGAATGTTGCTGGCCAGGATCAACAAAGCCCGCGCGTTGAGTGCCCGGCCCTCCATCGAGAGCTTCGCCTTCACCCCCTTGAACTCCGAAGCCACAGAGAATGCCGAAATGATGTAAGGGATCGTTCGCATGTGTTTGATATACTTGGGTCGCGGTTCGAGATAATTCGCAATCTCGGCATCCAGGCCGACGCCGGCCCAACAGATGAACGAACGCCCATTGGCTTTTCCTGTATCGACTTTTTGGACATGCCCCTTCAACAACGCGTCACCGGTTTCCGACACGTAAAAAGGGGCCGCCACAGATAAAATCGGCATTCGGAGCTGGCGTGCCAGGATATTTCCGGTGCCCACGGGGACGATGCTCATCATGGTATTGGACCCCACCACGCCGTTCACCACTTCATTGATGGTCCCATCCCCACCCGCGGCCAGAACCAGGTCTGTCCCTTGCAGGGCTGCCTGCCGGGCAAATTCGGTCGCATCGCCGGCTTTTTGGGTCTCCACCAACTCCATGTGCCACCCATAACGTTCGAGATAGCCCGCGAGGTTCTTCAGCGGCCTACGCATATCCCAAGGTCCGGCTGCAGGGTTGTAGATCAGCAGTGATTTATACCCCATACGCTCCCTGACTACCCCGTAGTTTCTGCCGCCCCAGATGGCATGGATGTACTGCACTCAAGTGGCTCACACCCTTGAGTATAACACAGGAGAATGCAGAAACAATTCAGATCTCTTGGCAAATATTCAGATGCCTGACCACAGCCGCCTTACCAGAAAAAGCACAAAAAGAGCCGTCACCCCCCCTACGCACCACCAATCATCGGAGCGCATCCGCAGCTCGTGCCAGGTGGTACGTCGGGCAGAGATACCCAGCCCCCGGGCAGCAAGCGCCAGGGTCAACTGATCGCTCAGCCGCAGTGTACCGATCACCACGGCGACCAGCACCGGAAGGTAGCCGCGTGCACGGCGCAGGAAATTCCCTTCCGCCACCCACCCCCGAGCAGCCTGCGCTTCGCGGATGGAGAGAAACAGCCCATTGATCGCTGGAAGGAATCGCAAAGTGAGGCTGAGCGTCAGTCCCCAGGTGTAGGGGACGCCCAACCGTACCAACCCCTGCACCAATGCCCCCTGGTCGGTCGTAAAAAGCAGTCCCGCAGCCACAAAGGCCATCGCCACCGCTCGCAGTGCGAGGCCCAATGCAGCCTCGATCCCGCCTACCGTAAGGTGCAGAGATCCCCACGTCACAAGGGACGGGCCCGAAGGAGAGAAAAAGGGCTGCAAGATAAGGATAAAAAGCGCCAACAGTCCCATCTGCCGCCAAAGCCAGCCCAGGAGATGCCAGGGAACGCCGGCAACTCGCAGCAGCAGGTGCAGGAACACCAGGAAAAGCGCCTGCTCCAGAGGGCCGGGGAGCAGAAAAGCGACCGCAATCCCCAGGAACGTGGCCCAGAGCTTCACCCGGGGGTCCAGACGATGCAGCCAAGAGCGCCCCGGCACATAGAGATCCAGCGCCAGGCTCATGGAAGCCCCTCCGGCACAGAGTCATCCACGATGCGCCCCGCTTCAAGCGTAATGACCCGATCCGCAGCCGCCGCCAGGCTCATCTCATG
>JAVEWB010000240.1:0-4194 GCA_034004765.1 Anaerolineae bacterium | reverse complement strand
CAAGGTGCCATCATTATTGGGGGAGCCTCCCTGGATAACGAGGCACTCGACCAGGCCGTTGAAATGCAGGTGCAAGGCATCATTGTAGGGGGCATTTCTCCAGCAATGATCCCTCGCCTGCTGACCGTTGACTTCCCGGTAGTTGCCACCGAAGGCGTAGGAGAGATTCCGATGTCCAAAGCAGCCTTCGAGCTGCTGCGCTCACTGAGCGGGCGCGAAACTGCTCTCAGCGGACGCCTGAGCACCCGTGATCATGAAGAACGACCGTATATCGTAGTGCCCATGCCTTCCAACAGCGGCGGTGCAGTCAACCCGGAGACCCCTTTGACGGTTGGGAGTCGGGTGCGCGGCCTCCGTCCACCCTACCTTGGGCTCTCCGGCGTCATTGCCGCCCTGCCTGGGAACACAATCATGATAGACAGCGGCGCCAGGCTGCCCGCGGTCCAGGTGGATTTTGACGGTGAAGTGATGTGGGTACCCTGGGTCAATCTGGAGCGGTTGCTGTAGCTTACAGAAATTGACCCGGGGATATTTTTGTATATTTTTTTCTTTGTGGTATAGTTTTTATAGGTGGTTTAAGTGAAGGGGATTCCCTTCCGAACAAAGGAGACAAAACCATGTCAGACGATCTGCGTGATACCTTTGGTGAAGATATCTTCTCGGAGCCAGAAGAGGAAGAGATCAAGCCCGGAGAAGGGGAAACCCAAAACCGCACATTTCTCATCGCTGTCGCCGTGTTAGGCGGGCTGCTCTTCGTGGCCATTGCGGCTTTTATCCTTTGGGCTGCAGTGCTGAATCCTCGCATGCAGGCACAGCGAACGGCCCAAAACGGCGAAATTGAAGCTACCAACGAAGCCATCATGGTAGCGATGAACAGCACCGCCACGGCGGAAGCTGAGATCGCCGCGCAGCAAGTAACGCCGAAGACTCCTGCGGATACGCCAGCGCCTACTGCAACGGAAACCCCCGTGATTAAAGCGACCAATACCCCTACGCCCGCTCCCACATCCGAGGGAGGGGAAGGAGAGGCAACACCGGAAGAAACCGCTGAAGCCAGCGAAGATGCTACAGGCACCCCGCAGGCACCACGACGCACACCAACGCCGGCTCCGACAGCGACCCGTACGCCGCGCCCCACAGCAACGCCACGCGCCGGGGCAGCAACCCCGGGGACCAGTGGGCAAAATGAGACGCCTGATACAGGGTTAGGAGAGATCCTCCTGATCATTGCCGCAGGGTTGCTGATCAGCGTCATAGCGTTTGCACGGCGACTCCGTAAAGCCTGAAGTTCTTATCACCGTCGCTTACGCGGGACACAGCATCCTGAGGGAACTGTGTCCCGCTTTTCTGTCTTGCAGACGCCCGGCAGTGCTTGCAAGAGACAGTATCCTGATTATAATGACACCACAGACGCAAATTTGGAGGCAGCATGACAGGCCTTTTTGGCAAAGGAATATGGCTCGCCCATTCTTACGATTTTCAACGGGCCGTGGAAATGGCAACAAAAATCGAGGCTACGCACCTGTTAGTCAAGGTCGGGCATGGGCCGCACTATTTTCCCACAACGGCACGGAAGCTTGTGGCAGATGTAAGATCGCTGGGTTTTCATCCCCTGGCATGGATCCACATCACGGACAGAGCTCCACAAGATGCCTGCCTCGCAATACGACGCTCTGTGGAGTTAGGATATGAAGGGACCGTCCTGTACCTAGGGAAAGCCCTTATTACAGCCAATCAGCTAAGCCCACTGGTAGCAGCCCTGGAAGAAGCAACCACCATCCCGGCAAGCCAGATGTTCATCGCAACGCCGCCGTTGCCTTATCTGCCTGACCGTCAGGCTATGGAGGTACTGGCCCCCTATTGTCGAGGCGGATGGATGCCCTTGTGCTTCCCCCTGTGGAACGAATCGGCCGAGCAAATCATCGGTCGGGACGTCTACCAATCCATAAGCGACCTCAGCCTGTTGTGGGGAGCGACCCCGGCCATCTACCCGGTGCTCTCGACGCTGCAAGCAGATCAGGCCACAACCACCTTTTTGCCAGAAGCGCTCATCCCCTGGGTAGAGAATATCATCCAGCGTGGTGTGGACTTCTTCACCGTCTATCATGCCGCCATCACCGAAAAATCCCTCTGGCCCATTATCCAATCCGCCAGGGTCGCGCGACCGCCGGACGCCGCGCCTGTGGAAACAGCGCCGGAGCCCGGCATTGTAGCTCCCCAGCCCGTCTATGTGACCGTAACGACCAATGACACGGTGGGGGGTCTGCTCAACCGCCACGGCATCCCGAAACAAAAGTTCTGGGCCTGGAACGCTCACCTATGGGAAAGCCGCGGGCTGCCGCGCGATCCCGATTACCTTCAAGAAGGCTGGCGAGTACGAGTCAAATAGTCGCCCATGATTTTCCCGCATTGCCTTTCCCACAGGGTATGGTATAATCTTCATTCGTGACTTTTATGACGTAAATTTATGGGGAGAAAGCAACAATGAACCTGGTTGAGTCTTTAGAGCGCCAGATACAATCGAATCCAAATATCCCGACGTTGCGGCCGGGCGACACAGTCAAAGTGAACCTCCGCATCGTGGAAGGGGAACGGGAACGTATTCAGTCCTTCCAGGGAGTCATTATCCGCCTGCGCAAAGGTAGTGTGAACGCAAACTTCACCGTGCGGCGCATTGCCTCCAACGGCATCGGCGTTGAGCGTACTTTCCTGCTCCATTCTCCACGGGTCGAGAAAGTAGAAGTCCTACGCCACGCGAAGGTTCGCCGTGCTCAGCTCTACTTCCTGCGCACACGGCATGGCAAGGCAGCACGCCTAAAGGAACTGCGGCAGTAACTGCCTCCGGGTGCATAACTCCCCGAAATGAAACCATTGATCGGAATCACTGGGCGGAAGGACACTTCCGCCCGGTTGCATAATAGCACCCTCCACTGTGTGGGAGAGACTTACGTCCACGCTATTTACCAGGCCGGTGGCATGCCGGTGATCCTACCACCAGTGATCACACCTGAAGATATCCCCACCCTCGTGAAAAGCATCGATGGACTGCTGCTCACTGGAGGGGAGGACGTTGCGCCCTCCAGTTACGGACAGGAGCCGGAGCCCTGGATGGGAGGCAGCGATGAGGCGCGGGATGCCTCAGAATTCACGCTGGTGCGGATGGCCCTCGAGAATGCTTTGCCGATCCTGGGGATCTGCCGGGGTCATCAACTGCTAAACATCGCGCTGGGCGGAACCCTCTACCAGGATTTGGCGATGCAGCTCCCCGACACACTGGATCATGCCTATGCACCCGCCCACCCCATGGAACACTACGTGCACCCCGTAACCGTAGAAGCAGATAGCCAGCTCGCTAAAATCTTAGGGAGCACAAGCTTCATGGTCAACAGCGCCCACCATCAAGGAGTGCACACTGTAGGCACGGCGCTGCGCGTGACTGCCTGTGCCCCGGACAGCGTCATCGAAGCGTTGGAGATGGACGACCGTCCCTTCTGCCTAAGCGTCCAATGGCACCCCGAGGCCCTGCTAAAAGTCAGCCCGGCTATGCTGCCGTTGTTCGAGGCATTTGTAGAAGCGGCTGCACAGAACCGCTGAAACAGCACAAAGAGAAAGCGCGGCAGCCGAGGTGCTGCCGCGTTTGGCATCCGGGGAGTTTCTACTCTTCCTTTGCAGGAGTCAGTCGGATGGGCTGCCCTTGCTTAAAGGCCTCAAGCTGCGCCTCCAGTTCCTGGCGGCGGATCTCAGCAGCGGCCTTCCCCTCATCAATCAGGCGATCCATGTACTCCTGAATCTTTTGCTTGACTGCCGCACCTGACTCAGGTGCAAAAAGCAACCCCAAAGCGCCCCCGGTGATCACGCCAATCAACAACCCTGCCAGGAACGAAAACACTTTGCGCATCATTTGCCCCCTTTAATATGTACAGCTTACATTAACCTTATTATACTTTAAGACCGCCTAAGGTGCAACACAGGTATCACTCCGTAGCATGAACCTGGACCAGCCAGGATGTCCCACTATCAGACTCACAGGGTTCGATGTCCAGTGTGGCCAGCGGCACGCCGGTCGGCGATCCAATGTAGAGATTATACGTCTTGCCCGACTCTACCAGAAAGTCGGCGTACCCCAGCCCTTGTGCCGGGCGCAAGCCGGTCACGGCGCGGTCCGCCTCCCCTTCCCAAAGAAGCCAGACCTCA